>QIGM01000483.1 GCA_003230795.1 bacterium | reverse complement strand
CGAACGTTGCTCTAGGGTTGGAAGATGATGAAGGAGATATTCTTACTCCTGAAGCTTTGGCGCTTCTTGACCACATCGGCGAAATTCTTGCTGAAGAATATGTTCGAATCATGAAAGCTGAAAAGGAAACAGAAGATGAAAGCGGCAATATATGCTCGGTTCTCAAGCGATAACCAAAGAGAGCAAAGTATTGATGACCAAGTTAGGGTCTGTAAAGACTATGCAAAGAAGAATGCAATAGTTGTCCTTGATAGTCATGTATATGCTGATGAAGCAAAGTCGGGCTCCCTGCGCTCAAGACCTGGTCTTGAAGCTCTCAAAAAGGCGGCAGAAGAGAAGAAGTTTGATGTTCTCCTAATAGATGATTCTTCCCGGTTATCCAGAGATAATCAGTATTTCAACACACTTTTGTGCTTATTCCAGTTTTGGGGAGTTGACCTGATATCCGTATCCGACGGTCTAAACAGTAGGGAAGAACATGCCAAAGTCGCATATCAATTCAGAGGAATTTTTAATGAGCTTTATCTAAGCGACCTTCGAAAGAAAACTCATCGAGGGCAAATGGGGCAGATTCTTCGTGGATATACTATAGGTTCACTTGGTTACGGTTATAAATCAGTCCCTAAAGGAGAAACAAAGTACGACAAAAAGGGAAGGCTTAGGGCAGATGGCTTTTGTGCAGAAATCGTTCCTGAAGAAGCTCAAGTCATAAAACGATGTTTTGACTCTTTTGTTGAAGGAAAAGCAATTCAGGCAATTGTTCAAGAACTAAATACGGAGAAAGTTCCAACAAGAAAACGCCTTAAAGGTGGATGGAATGTTTCCACTGTTTCTCGAATTCTCAAGAACGAAAAATACCGTGGGAAATTTATCTGGAATAAATCAACTTCAGTTAAAGATCCAATGACGGGCAAGCGAAAGAAAGTTGAGCGGCCTAAAGAAGAGTGGGTTGTGCAAGTTAAAGAAGAGATGAGAATCATTACTGATGCGACCTGGAGCAAAGCAGTTAAGCGTTGGAGAGAAATTGAAAAAGCTTTCCCGAAAGACAAAAAACGACCAGGGTTTTCTACCAATCAAAAAAGTAGAGTAAAGACTCATCCCCAACACCTGCTTTCAGGTTCCCTCCGCTGTGGTTCTTGTGGAGGAAGTATTGCCCTGGTTAGTGGAAAAGGTAGCGGATACTATGGTTGCTTGAATGCCAAAAGAAAATCTTGTGAAAATAAGGTCATGGTCTCACGTAGTAAGCTTGAGAAGCACATGATTTCACACCTCTTTGGACAACTTCTAAAGCCGGAAGTATTTGAGAGAGTATTTAAAAGAGTTGTGAAAGCCATCAAAGAACAACACTCAGATATTCCTGAGGAAATCAGACTTAAGCAAATTTCTCTAAACTCAGCTGAAACTAAAATTAAGAATTTCATCGATTTTGTTGGTCAGGGTAGGGGGACTAAAGGCTTGCTTGAGGCTCTGGAGCAAAGTGAGCAAGAAGCTGAGGTTTTGCAAGCTGAGCTTGAAAGTCTTGAGGGCGTAAAGCAAAGAGCATTTAGGCCGCCGCCGGAAGAGTGGATTGCTTCAAAACTTGAAAGTGTCAAAGGAGTGCTTGAGCAGAAGACAGAAAAATCAGCCTTACTGCTCCGGGACTATATGGGTGAGCTAACACTCACACCACAAGTCCCGGATATCGGAAAGCCTTACTATAAAGCCACCGGCAAGTTGAAAACGTTTTCCTTACTTCGCGATGCGGAGAAAGGTTCGAATTCGTTGCACTGGTGGAGGTGGGGGGAGTCGAACCCCCGTCCGCAAGCCCGTCTCTAGAGACATCTACATGTTTAGTCCAAGTTTGAAATTTCGCTCGCTGCCTACCCCTTGGACAAGAAGCAGCAAGCTAGTTCCAGAAAATTTCGGGGCGCAGCGTCAGAACACCACTACGACCCTAGTCTGCTTAATGAACCCTTCCCGCTGACCAGACTACAACGAGTTAGGCGAAGTATCTAAAAGCTTAAGTTAAATTAAGCAGCTAGTACTTCTGATGTGTAATCGTCTTGGTTTGCGATTACGTTGTTGCCGATTTTTAACCCGGCCATCGGCGTCCGGGACATGCAGTCTAAAGAAGCGTCGACCCACGTCGAACCCGTTTCACCCCCGTAATGTAATGGGGAATCTATTTACCAGTATCCTATCGGATGTGTTCCGTATGGGAATCTGTGCGCCTAGAAGGAAACTACCTCTGAGTTTATAGAGTAAGCTCTAAACTTGGGTGCGTCAAGGTGGCGGCTTATCTTTGGGTGGCTAAAAACCTGAAATCAATAGATTTTTCTCTAGATATTGACTATCGCTAGTAAAACACTAGGCTTCTAGTTACGCTCCTTTCAACCCTCCCCACTTCAATCGAAGACGTGTAGAGAGAGATTTGCACCAGCTACCGGGCGCTTGCGGCCGAAAGCTGGATGCCAGCTAAGTGTTTTTCTATGGGTTTACCAGCCGAACTCATCCTTTGTCTTTCACCTAGGAGTATTGATTTTGAGTACTTCAGTTACTGATACGCGTCCTTCCACTGGTTTGACCAAAGAGCTTGAGGAGCAGCGAGGTGTTTTGCAGGTGCGTCTTGATGATTATAGCGAATCAATAATAGACGCGGTGGATACTTGCTGCGACGAACTAGTTCTTTCAATTCATAATGCCGGTGTATTACGTAGTGCCGCCGAGCGTGTGGCGACGACGTCGACAGGGCATAAGAGGGCAAAGAACGAGTTTGAAGCCGTTCGAAATGACGGACAAGCGCAGCTTGGCGAACTCACAGCGCTTGCAGGGGAAATGCTGGGTTTATGTCTTCAGGCAGGCATGTTAGTGCGGCGTCTTGCACTCATACCTGACGACATGCTCTGTGCCACTGCGAATCCTCTTGGTGAGCTGATTAAACGCATGAAGTTTACGGCAGCAGCGCTGTATGACACAGGTTTCGTTGCCTACGCCGGCACGCGTTTGCTTCGAGATCTACTTGATTTTGAAGCTCTACTTGTAGTGAAGATCATCGATGAGAACATCACTGTCCTCGAAGAGACATTACTGGATTCCAAGATTAAGGAGTATGGACTCGATAATCTGCTTCGCAATGTGCTCAAAGAAATTTCGGGACCGTCAACGAGGTTCAGTGCTCTATTGCGAGACGGAAAGAGCGAGTGTGTGTCAGCGACGGCAGTGTTTAAGACTCTGACAAAGCAGCGAACCCGAGCATGTGCCAATCTCAGTCGTTCCGACAGCCCCAACGAAGAGGATAGACTGCGCTCTAAGATTCGAGTGGCAGCGAATTCGATTCGTCTCGTCTCCATCTACGCCTTGACGACCTTTGTTTCCGATCCGGCGAATGGCGAGGGGATGGTGACAGCGGCGAAGATGAGTAGGGTGATATCTACCCGTGGTAAGTCGTTTGATTTATGAGCGACAGGATATTACTGACTGGATATTACTGACTGGGCGTTTTGTGGCGGCTAGCTTCCGTAAGGAAACTAGTCGTCACTGTTTTTTAAGTTGGCATCCGTTTATTTTGTTTCAAGACGGAAAGCTAATATTCCTGGAAGAGTGGTGACATGTAACCTCAATTCCAGGCGGCGTCGGGAGAGGGCTGATCCCGCGCTCTTTTACACACTGGTAACAGAACCGATAACGTGCTTTTCGACATTAGCATCGAATCGCGTTTCCCACTTGCCGTCTGGATCATGCATTTGCTTGGACCAGATCAGCTTCTTCTCTGCTCTCTCTCGTCTTCCGCCACCGGCCATATAGTCTAAGGCATTATCTCTTTGCCAGTAGGCTCGGAGTGCGATGCCGTAGAAAGGGGAGTCTAGTACGTAGAATTTTTGCTCTCCTTTCTGAACGGTGAACAAGAAGTATGGTCCGATGATCTCAATCTTTTCGTAATCACCGCTGTAGCATTGACCATCACGATTCTTGCTCAGTCCTTTGCATGAGCGCGTACATTCGTTTCGGGTCGTTTCAACGACGTGCGCAATCTCTGAGGGGACAAAGGCTTCAAGGGAGTCGATTTGTTTCCCTTCGAGGAAGTGAATAAAAGCCTCGTAGGAGCGCTCTGTCCAATCTTTAAGCATGCTTAGGTGCTGAACTCGAGCATCCTCCCAATCGGGCCAGAACAAGGGAATGGAAACATTGCGGAAGTTTGTCAGCGCGTTGTAACCGTCCTTGTCTCTATCGAAACCGCTGAATCCAGGGTCATGCGTTCTAGTGAGCGAATACGGTGGGTTAATCACATCTCCAGCTTCGAGATTGATCGCATTTTCAAAAGTGAAATCGAAACGCATACCGAATCGGCGCTCTCCGAGGAAAACGTGAGGACAGCAGTCGCTCATCCTGATATACACGGAATTCTCGGATACCTTGTCCTCTTGGGTTAGCGAAATGCAATTCACATCGATAGCGGCTTTTTTTCGCCGTGTCTCCGACACAAGCTTTTGCTTGCCGTTTCGTTTTTTCTTCCCGTTGCCGCAGCTTTCTGGTGGTCGCCAACGTTTTCCAGGAAGGAAGCGAATTCCTTTGCC
>QIGM01000580.1 GCA_003230795.1 bacterium | reverse complement strand
TCTACCGAAGAGCTTATCAAGGTGAAAGAGGTGCAGGATTTATTGATTGAGCTGGGGCCTACGATGGTTGAGGAGGGGATGCTGGGACCGTAACGATTTACAAAACAACGTATCCTAAGGAGAAATTACAATATCAACTTTTATGGCTAGAATCTGCGATTCGATTTTGGCAAGAGATTCATCAACGGCATCCCAAAACTCTTCCTTAGAATATGGATTTTTCTTAAAAACGGAGTCATAAAAACAAAGAGTCAATTCTAGTACCATTTTGGCAGCCAGAGGTTGCGGTTTATCTATCAAGGACGCCGCTATTCCCGCACGTTCACGTCCCAAGGCATCAACGTATGACTCTGCCAATGAAGCAGCTTCGTCCTCAAGTGCAGACCCACATGACCTGAGGAACTCCACTATGCTATCACTTTGGCTCTTAGAATATCCCGATGGCGGCATTGAAATCCTTTCGAAGGAAGAAAGTGGTGGACGAATCCATTCTCTTTAGATTGTACGTTTACTCAGCTGCCGCTGCAACCGACGTGGAATTAGCATGGTAGCGAGCCTGGTCTCTCCAAAAAACCTGAATCGTACGATATACATCGAATTTAGACCATTCGATGTACGCTGCTGCCCCTAGCGTAACAGCAAGTCCAAATACATTCAGCATCCCTCGGACAAAAGCATTGTTTTTTTGCTTATCATCTAACAGGTCTGAGAACTGAGCAATATCCCCTAATACGAACACACCGGCAAGGAGAATCGTTACTGCTAAAGTGAGCCAAGCACTAAGGTCAAACACGTAAAGTTTTGTCGCAAGATTTTCAATTTCCGTAGGCGTTACACAGCCATTCTCAAATTTATCGTCACATAATTTTTCAAATATTTCCGCAAGGGCCTTGTGCATAAGACAACACTCTCTTAGGTAAAGTAATGGAAGAAAAACGAACCCGGCGGCGAATCGCAGCAACCCCCAATCTGTCGCAAAGAAGTTGAGCAGTTGCATGTAGTTTCACTTTCTAATACCTATTGGGAAGTCTTGGCACTAAGATTTTAACAATGCCATACGTGAATATGTACATAGCGGTTGCCATGGTGAATGCAACTAACGGAGGGATAACGTACCACGAGTCTTCAACGATTCCTAGCCAAGGATCTGTTAGAGCACTAACAAACGCTCCAACCCATCCGGCGATGATGCTTGTAATAGCAGCAACTGCGTTAAGATATGATGGCGCCAAAAGACGAACAAGTACAGCAGGGCCGATTGATATTTGGATGGCATAGATTGCATATAGAATCTGCCCCAGCAACAGTCCTGATGTGTCTTGGTGAGACAAGTACCATTTAAGCGTAAGATAAGCAGTACAGATAATGCTTACGGTAAGAAATGTAATACTTCTAGCTGTAGACAGTTTTTGTATCGACGCTATTTCGTCTCGTGGTGGCCGCTGCAAGTCGTAGTATGCGACATATGCAGTAGCTGAAATTAGGCCATCTATTGTTGAGATTGCAAAGCATATCAAAGCAAATACAAGCAAAGGCGTAATGATGATGGTTAAATTTGACGCGGCATGAAAAAACATAGCTGCATCGGTAAATACCTCTCCCACTCCTGCTGCTTTTAGTGCAAATGCGAGGACTATCACCAAAATCCAAACACCACAAGATTCCACTGCCGTTGATAACAGCCCTTGTGATATTTTTTTTCTCGCAATGTTCCGTTCATTACCTTCTTGACAAGGAAACTCAAGTGATTGTAGCCGCTGCAAGCTTGAAATGTCAACAAATTGCCAAATCATGTTTGCGAGAATTAGCGAAATCGCTCCAAACACTCCAAACCCAAGGAAGTTTTCATGGTGCACAAAGAACGAAAAAGTAGCTGGCGTAGATTGAGTTCCATTAAGTGAAAACGCAAGCGTGAATAGACCGCCTACAATCAAAGTCCAGAACACTATGCGGTCTTGCCAACGCGAAGAGTACTCTCCATCCTGGGCTACTCTTCCGCGTAATAAATAGAAAATCAAGAGAAGTAACACAGTCGCGATAGTAATTACTATTGCTTCAACTTTATGTCCATTAGCAGCAGCCATGCCTGATACAGCGAAGATTATTGTGCAAAAACTTATATAAGAAAGAGGGACCTGCACTTTGTCTGTTTCTATCACTGCTCTATACCCTCCCCACAGCACATAGCAAGAAGAGAAGAAAAGGACACCGACAAGTGCAACTGTTGATATTAGTGTCGCATTTGGATTTTCGGAAAATCCCAAGACCGAGAGAATTAGAGACAGAGCATAATCGACCTCTGCAACAAGAGTTCCACCAATCCCAGCAACTGTTGTTATTGCCAAAGTAAGGACGAAAGGTCTCTGCAGAAACGACTGAACGTCTCTACCTACATAGCCGTGTATTGTCTCGTTGCTCTCTGGACTAGAGGCAAGGAAGTCATCAAGTACCCCTGCCTTAACGGCAAACATCATGAGTACGTATCCGACACCCCATGCAATTGGAATGAAAATTACAATTGCTCCGTAGCTTTGGGACCACAAGAGAAACAATACTACTGATGCC
Source organism: bacterium (assembly GCA_003230795.1). Classification (GTDB taxonomy): domain Bacteria; phylum Bdellovibrionota_C; class UBA2361; order SZUA-149; family SZUA-149; genus SZUA-149. The sequence goes on along the minus strand of QIGM01000580.1, from coordinate 1,989 downwards.
GCTTGGAATGAATAGCCAACACTCGTTTTTAAGAAGTCCTTCGGGCTAATGCGTTTTGAATATAGAAAATAATCACTTACCGACTTGGGACGCGACCGAGGTTGAATAGCAATAAATATGGAGAGGATAAATGGAAAAGCCAGTGCGACTAGCGACAACCCAAGAAGAAGCTCATTGTTCAACATGCTGTTCTCAACACTAGTTATGTTGCACCAAATCTTTCCACTGAGGGTATCTCAAGCAGATGAATGTAATTCTATACTCTAAGCTCGCTTCAGATGGGGCACAAGCTTATCTCAGCTTAGACAAAAAATGGCTGGGCATGTATGGGTCAATAATGTACCTTATTGACCCATACACGCCCTCTTTCGGTTGCCTTCTGTAATGTGGTTAGGTGTCGCTTCTGGTATTTGGCAATGGTTTGGGGTAAATAAGGTTTTGAAGGGCTTATTGAAGTCACAGAACGTCGTTTTATGTTGAGAGATTTTGAGGTGAAAAATTTTCTGTTGTGAAAAAGTCAAGTTCACATGACCACCCAATTGTTCTGGCCACCGCCGGTTCATCGACTCTGGTTTCACCTGCTCAGAAAAATTCTCTCGCTGCTTGGTTCTCGCTCTATCTGAGAATCGAAGTGGGTATTCCTAACGGCGTTGGTAGGCCCTCCCCCACCTTCAAGGCAAAAAAATCTGACCTTGAGAAATTCCTTGGGTACTTGAGCGGTACCGCCGGTGATGACCATCCCGATGGTTGGACAAAATCTGTATCCACTGGTTTTCTTACGTGGTTACTGACCGAAAAATCTATTCGTACTGGAAAACCTTACGCTTCGACCACAGTTGATAGGGTACTGGCCACACTCAAGCACTCGGCCAAGTGGATTCACAGACAGAGGCCGTTCTTGGCTGGCAACCCGATGAATGGAATCAAAGATACCACTCCCAAAAAACGCTCAGTATGGAAAGGACTTGAGCAAAAAAGAAAGCAGGAGGTAACTCGCATGACTTCGGCAGCCGAGCAACTCACCAAAATTCAAACCCAAGCAAACCAATACCCCTATCGCAATCTTGCCCTATTGCTTGTTGGCCTCAACTCGGCTTTGAGGCCTTCCGAGATATTGAATCTCGATTTATCCCAATACAGCGGCAAAGCGTTTTTGAATGTCCGCTGCAAAGGCAATCAGATTGTGGAGCGAGTTCCACTTGGCAAGAACGCTCGTGATGCGATTGAACAGTACATCAATGCCGAACGTAGTGACGAAGCTGGCCCATTGTTTCAGAGCAAAACAGGAAGACGCCTCACCATTCAAAAATATGACCGAGCACTCAAGCTAATTGCTGCTCAGGCAAATTCTCGACAGCCGGAAGCAAGGCACATTCAGGTAAGCCCTCACGTACTACGGCACACAGCCCTGAGAAAGCTGTGCCAAGAAAAGGGCATTGAGTTTGCCAAAAAGAGGGCGAATCATGTTTCAGACCGGCATATCTGGCGGTATATTGAGCCTGGTGAGCAGGAATTTGAGGAGGCTGTCGAATGCCTGTAACAAGCTGAATGCCTTTGGGAATTAATCTAATAGCAAACGGTTCGATTACAACGAGGGCATGTAGTGCCCCACACTTCGTCGTCGCCACGTATAGGCCCAAGATGTTCTTCCGGTCAACTCCAGCCACAGTCCAAGCACATAGCTATCTCGGAATGCTGGACATCATCAAGCGGTCTCGACGTTTCTTTGCGAGTAGTATGACGTTTGCCAGTTTCAAGATTTCCCTGTAAGCCATATTGCAAAACTCAACTTAGAGTAGGTCGGTAGGAAACAGTGCCGTCACACCTCTTCATAACCTCATCATGAACTACTTTTGACTAACAATGATGGAGGTAACACACATGGAAAACACCAAGAACAAAACCAAGAGCAAACCAACTCAGAAACCGGCTCACGTCGTGCGACGAGGAGCTATCGCAGCCAGTATTTGGCGGCGGCAGACTCAGACG
>QIGM01000038.1 GCA_003230795.1 bacterium | reverse complement strand
ACCTCATCGCTTTCGCAAGTTATAGCGGTCGAAACGCAAGAGAGGTCGTCGGATACGGTGGATTTGACTCTTAGGACAGAATCGATTGCGCCTCAGTACGAGGGAAATCAATCCGGCCATCAACATGCCTCGTCATTGTTCGAGGAATCAGACTCAATTTCTAGCGAGGAATCCCACGGGATTGTGTCGTTATTTTTCCTTGGACTCCGTTCTTTTTTGAAAGCTACTCATTGGAGTATCGTATCTAGCACTAAGGCCGTGTTTTCTTACCTCTACCGATATCCAAGCCATGCAATACTAAACCTGATTTTAGTGGGCGTCATACTGCTCCTTGTCGTGATGGGCTCTCGTCTTCACGATCGTTTTGTTCTCTCTCAAGTATCTGAAGATACAGTAAATCGTATCATCGACATGTCACGCTACACACGTAGCCACGATGCTGAGAAAGTAGGTCGAAGTGGCGTGAGTAATTTTCTAAGAGTTGGCGCACCTGAGTGGATGCAGAGGGAGTCGGTAAAGGCGGTTCTCTTTCACGCCAAACTAGAGGGCCTATCCGTTATCGATCAGGCGGTTCTTCTCGCCACTGTAGAGGTTGAGTCTGGATACAATCCTATGGCCCGTGCTCCAACAACCACAGCGTGTGGACTGTTTCAGTTCGTTCGTGGGACTGGTTTGATCTTTGGCCTATCTCCGTCTGAGTGCATGAACCCTTGGAAAAATGCCGAGGCTGGAGTTGCCCACTACATCACAAACTACAACGACAAGGTGGCACCGAAGGTCGAAGGATTAAAGGGACCGGAGAAGATTTATCAAACCTTTGTCGCAAGCTATTTTATGCATCACGATGGTCCGGATGCGCGCACCGTTTCCCCGGAAGTGAAAACTGTGATTCTGGACGGAACAAATTTTCTCTTTCGTGCATACCAAGTGTTGCATGACGAACAGCAGTCTACGATAAAACGGCCTAGTTTTTTCGAGTCGTTTAGTGAGGTTTTTTGGGAAGTGATAGCACCCGTAAAGCGTATGGGCACAACGTTCGGCGACAAACTTATCACTGGATAGTAGTCGAAGCTCGGTCGAGGCATTTCCAGGAGATCTTTGCGTTCAGCGCATACTGATTGTCATCTTTGTCGCGAGCGTGGCCGCAGATAACTTTAGTAGAGGCAGTAAGCTCGCCACCCTCCTTACGATTGATTTGCGTTTCATACTGAGGACTGCACGAGCGATCGCAGCGAGAATAAAGGTCTTCTCCTTCTGCCCCTTCACCAGAAGTAAAATCCTGAAACCAATCACTAAACTCATCGGACGATTTAAAGCGTTTGCCAGCGTAGAGTAATGGCTGCTTTTGCGTCTTGAGCAATAGCGTTTCGCAGTGGGCTGAGTCCTCGTAGTCTGAGAGAAACTTGTGAGGTACGGTGCGAAAGGTAATCTCAATCGGTTTTTGCGCCTGACAGTTTTCCTTGCACTTTAAGGGTGCCGCGCCGGCCCGCTTTTCAGCTAGTCTAATTAGTCGACGAGATTCATGTGCGAGAGAGCCGGGACGTGCGGTGAGGTTAGAAAATATATCTGCGTTCGCTAGAATTTTTCCAACTGTTTCATTGCCTGAAAGAGCATGGCAGCTCTGTGAGTTTTCAGCAGTGGTATCGTCCGCATGCGCTAGCCCCGATGGATATCCCGTCGGGTGTGTAGATAGGAAAATTGAAAAACTAATACATGACCATAGGAGTAGCCGGGATCTAATATGCGCTGACACTCGCGTAGGGCATGGGCGACTAAGGCCACAGCGAAACGGAGAGCTAGTGGGACAGGGCATGACGCTATTTCTTACTCCAGCCCGAACCGAGATTGACGAAACGTCCTGGCGCAGTCTTTTGAATTGCAGTTTTGCCCGCAAGAGCTTCTACAGCTTTGAGAGAGGTTCCGCGTCGTGCTGCAATTGATTGATATTTCGCTTTTCGCTTTTGATTGACCGTTGTGACCAGTGATTGCACTTGCGGAGAAGAATTCTGTCCGGTCGCTTGTAGATAGCCGTTAATATGCTCACCGACGCTCCCGTCTGTTTTAGCCTGACCTAAGTCTAGGGAAGCGTTCGCGAAGGCGGGAGTGGTCTGAAAGGGTAACAAACCTTGCAAAAAAGCCCCTTGCAAAAAAGCCCCTTGCAAAAAAGCCCCTTGCAAAAAAGCCAGTGTCAGAAAGAAAATACCGTTTCGAAAATTCATCATGTCACCTCAACTAAAATAGATCGCTACTATCGGAAAACACCTCGCTCTCGAGGTCGTTTTCAATCTTTACTTTGACTTCATGATCAATTTTTACATTCAAATTGATTGTGATCGGCTTATCAGAGATGGCTACTTCCACCTTGGGGGTGCAACCTACTGATAGCGTAAGATGAAAGAGCGATGCGAGCAGGAGAGCTCTCCATGCTTTGGGATATTGTGCACGTAGAAAGTTTTTCATCAATGTCTCCACTTCATCATTTGTACTACTTTCTTTTTCGATTCTTCCGGCCACTCTTCCGGCTATTGTTTCGCTCCGCAAGGGATCGCTCAATATTCGAAGGAATCTGTAAACTACGCAGCAAGGACAATACGTTCTGCTCTACCGAAACATTCAAGTGTAGGGGTTGAGACGAAGCTAGGTCCGGATTGTGTCCCTTTAATGCAACAGAAGCATGAAGATTACCATCTTTTTCATACTCGGCTACGGCCGATAAGCTACTGTAATGATAGTTTTTCATTGCCTTAAGGACGAATCCCACCCCAGCGTTGTTCGATGCGAGGCTCTCATAGCTTGAGGAGGAAGCAAAACGAATCTTTCCAGGACCGCTCGCCCAGACAATGCCGGATTCCATTTTTATACCATCTTCTCCAAGTTGAAGCGGTAGTGTGGCCGAAAGAGCTCCAGTGCCGGATACTCCCTGGTCCTCGTACAGCGAAAGGATTTTACTCAAGCTAATTTTATCTGCCTTTAACGCGAACAGGGTAGGCGAGCCGAAATGGACTTGAGTTTTAGGAAGGGAGACGACCCCATCGAAAATCTTCGCTGACGCGCCGTTGACTCCTAGACCATGTTTGGGATCGTAAGACTCTAAGTTTAGTTGAATGTCTTTTACCTCCAAGCTCGAACCGATTTTCTCAACCCGTAATTCCAGAGGGCTTAGAAGTTTCATTCTGTTCGGGTCGAAGCTAAAGGAGTTGGTCTTTGCCCCTGAGAACGGCGTTTTGGAATAGGTGCCTGTTATCGATTCTCCTCCCAAGGTAACAGGAAGAAGACTAAACGTACTGTCAGCCCAGCGCGCAGATCCTTCGGCGCGAAGGCTGCCGGCAGTGAAGTGAATGTTTTGCTGAGTTAGCTGTGGGTACAGGAGTGGTGATGCTGAGAGCTTCTGCAGTTCATTGGTCGACGCGCGGTAGCTGATATTACCCGAGTTGTTCTCAATGTCGTGGAGAATCTCGGCAGAAATTTCAGTCGCGAGATTATCGAGCTGTGTAGAGATAGTTGTTGAAATTTTAGCTTGAGTCAGCGTTGAGCGAAGTGAAATTGATGAGGCTTGTATGTTGTTAGAGTTCAAACGGATAGAGCAAGTAGGAACTTCTGCCTCAATCGAAATAGCGTAGTTCTTCAGTGAGACACCCGTGGCCTTGAGCCGAATTTTGGCCTGCGGAATGTTAGCTTCAGTCTCGTTGATAAGGAGGTTTAGATCTTCAGCGTGTAGATTACTCTCGCTCAACTCCCATTCTGCAGACGAAGAATCGAGCTTTAGGGTTACGCCCTCTTCTAGTCTCAGTGTTAGCGGAGTAGGGATTTGCGGTAACTTCTGTAGCCGAATGAAGGATTGTTTATTCAAGGAGAGAGTGAAAATACCGTCGTCGTATCGAACTTCCCCTTGCATCCAAAGCTTTCTCTCCTGCTCAGGCGGCGATTCGATTTGAAATTGAGATACCGTGAGCGAATCAAACGGTAGCGAACTCAGATTTGCCATAAGCCCTTGGCCCGTCTGAGTGGTATTCTCCTCGGGTTCGCTCAGAGTGAGATCTTGCTCAGGAATCTGAAGGAGAAGGCTTTCGATCTTTATAGACTTGAGTGGTCTACTGAGAAGCTCTGTGAGAGTAAATCCGAGTTCAATGTTCTCAGCGCGAAGTATCCGCCCGGCATTACTGTCTTTGACTACGGCTTTAGAAAATGAAAGCCGAGAGCTGGAGACACTTTCTAACTCGAGCTCCTCTATTTCAAAGCCTAGGGGAGCGCTGAATGTCGAGACTGCCCACACTAAAGCAAGTGGAAAATAGAAGTAAGAGAAAACGATGGCGAGCAATAGCGCTACTCCACCGATAATTGTCGCGGTTCGAAGAAGAAGCTTCACGCGTACATCCAATGACTATGTAGAGCGACTGCTTCAATTGCATTTTGATTGGCCATAAGACACTATTGCCATGAGATACGGTAGTTCAGGCAGCTTTGATTTTATCGCTTTGATTTTACTTGGGGGGCCTATGGCCAGAAGCACGGACCACAACGGACAGGAGAGCATAAAATGAATCCGAAAATTCAGCAATTATT
>QIGM01000500.1 GCA_003230795.1 bacterium | reverse complement strand
CTATTTCTGAGTAAATTGGGCATGGTTCTTGTAACTACCACCTTAACCGCTTCGAACACCCCGTGCGGGCAATTGGTCGGTTTAGAATGGTTTTCCGTTCTAAACCACCAATTGTCCATTTTTTGCTCTCGCCGAACACGGCGTGGAGCATTTGTTGTGAGTAGCGTTTAAGCGTGTCTCATCCGGAGGCAACGCGGTTGAGTAGGTTCAGAATCCTTCGGATTCTGCAGAGAGAGAACATATATATGGCGTCCCCAAGCCTAGACGATAAACTCCAACGTGCAATGGAGCACGTTTCCACTGCCTGGTTACCTCCCCATGAAGAGGTTCTTTGCAAGATACAATCTCGCCTCGCTAGCGGTGTCTACGACAGCGCGAAAGGCAAATTGACCGAGGATCTTAAAGAAGACTTCGCGCTCTACATGTATTGCCTTCGAGAACTCACGGAGCAAGTAGACGAAGCAAAGCAAGAACAGGAAGCGATCAAGCGCTCTCCTAGTGAAATATTTGAAACTGCAGATATCGAAAAATTTAAAACTATCCTCGATAAGAGTCGTAGCCAAATTTCGACACATTCACTCGATGAAATGAGCGAACTACAGGCGCTTCGTTTTCGTGAATCTATGCTAAGCGCTGCGACTGCAGAAGCACTCTCGAGCTCGGTGGATGTAAACCCAGAAACAGGATTCTCTTGCGGACTCCTAAGACAGCTCGGGTTGACTTTAATTTCATGGAACTATCCCCGCGTTTACAAGCGTGCAGTTGAAACTCTTCAGGAAAACACTAGCCTTGATGCAGGCCTCAAGCGCACACTCGGCTTTACTCCCACACTTCTAGGACTTGGCTTCGCTCGAAAATGGAACCTCTCCGATGACATTCTCTCTGCCATGGGCGAGAAGAAGACAATTGTTAGTCACAGTAGTGGTGCATTCAAAGCAGTAACAGACAGCACACTTAGCTCTGAGTCCGCAGGAGCAACGCTGGCGAAAATTTGTGAAGTCGGTGAAGCACTGGCAAGAGCAAATAACCCAGAGCATTATCCAAGCGCACTATCTGACTGGGAAACCGCGAAAGAAGCCATCGTAAACTCCTTGGGACCTGACGGCATACAAACAATCTACGATAAAACACAAGAGCGTTTAACGTTCTACGCAGCGCGCGCACCTGAAGTGCAGGGCTTTGCTGAAGCAAAAGACATAAAAGAAAGGATCGTCGATTCGCAGTATGCCGTTCGACTCCTCGAGAAGAATCATTACCTAAAATCTTGTCCCGAAGAGTTTCAAAGGGAAATAAAGGCACTCTATCAAAAGTTCCGCCCGAATAAGATTCTTAAATCTAATATCGAGTATCTCGTGAAAACGATTGTTCCGATGACTGGCTTCAATACTGGAGCGCTGTTCATGTATGAACCAGAAGCCCGCGCGCTCTCACCAGCAGTGAAGATAGGTGAGGCCACGCAGAAGAAGCTCCGGACAGTTCGTATTCATTCTCATCTGGCGCAGTTCGATCTCATCGCTTCCGCTTATTCCTTAAAGTCCCCCTTACGTGAAGAGTCCATTGGGGATAACGGTGAGCCTTATACGCTCTACGCCGGCGCGATAGGAACAGTAACTCCGATTGGTGTGCTTTATCTAGAATGCAAGCCTGGTGAGTCTGAGTTTCCTGGCGGAGACCCGATGATTCTGTTTAAGGTTCTGCGGCACTGTGTTGGCGACTGTCTAAACGTTAGTTAGACTTTTAGGCGATTCTTTACGAGACGAATCAACGTTCCAATTAACGGAAGCTTTTCGTAAAAATAGCTCGCAGCATCCCAGTAATCGATATGTGAACTCACTTTTCCGTTCCCATCGAAACTAAGCTCGCTCATTCCAACGACATACCATGGCTCCTGGGAGCGGATCTTCTTTGGCGTAAACGTCATCTCCCACTTCAATATTGCTGAACGATCTTTTTGATAGGTTTCTACAATAACGAACTTAGGATCTATCGTATCTCGAAACATATCCTCCATTACTTCAATAACCTTCTCTACTCCATGTAGATCGTTAAAAGGATCACGAAAGTGAATATCTTCGCGCGCAAGCGAGCGAATCTGCCCCACACTCTCTGGAGTCATTGTCTCGTAATAACGGATGTATTCTTGAAGGGGACCGCTAATATCCATCGGCTGTAGCAATTAGGCTTCGATTAAAATAAGGTACGCCTCTAAGGGTATCCGAGAGGTATCGGCATCGCAAGCAGCCAAAGCTCAGGCTGTCTGAGAAGAGTATTGAGTACCAGAAAGTGAGGAAGAATGGTTGAGGATAATTCTGTTACGGCCTGGGGCGGTGAAGAGACAAAATACTTTTACGAGCTCACCCCTGAGCGAATCCTTGATGCTGTTGAGACTTTTGGTTTTCGTTGCACAGGCAGATGTCTCGCACTGAACTCCATGGAGAATCGGGTATATGAAGTCGAGATTGAAGTTGAGGATGAATCAAAGCTAAAGAGTCCCAGCGAAAAATTCCGTATCGTGAAGTTCTATCGACCGGGTCGCTGGAGCAAAGCTCAGATTCTTGAAGAGCATCAATTCTTGCTCGACCTTTCAGAACTTGAAATTCCGGTCGTCGCCCCCATTGTTTTTGATGATGGGGTTTTCGGTGATGGGCAAACCATTTTTGAAGTTCCCGACTGCCAGATTCTTGCCGCAGTATTTCCAAAAATCGGTGGTCGCAATCCAGACGAGCTTCAAGACGATCAGCTTCCGCTTATTGGCAGACTTCTCGCCAGACTTCACAACGCCGGTTCCGTCAAAGAAGCCCCGCACCGAATTCGACTCCACACCGAGACCTACGGCATACAAAGTCTAGACTATCTACTGGAATCAGAAACACTCCCGGCGCACCTGGAGCAACAATATATCGACCTAGTAGAGGAACTCTGCGAAATGGTTGAACCTTGGTTCGCCGATGCAGAGATTCAGCGTATCCACGGAGACTGTCACCTTGGCAATCTCCTTTGGGGCACCTACGGACCTTTTTGGGTTGATTTTGATGACATGGTACGTGGACCCTGCGTGCAGGATCTTTGGCTTATAATTCCTGGGCGAGATGATTACGCTCAACGACAGCTCGACATCTTGCTTGAAGGCTACGAGCAAATGCGGCCCTTCGATTTCAACTCACTGCGACTAATCGAAGCGCTTAGAGCGCTGCGCATGATTCACTTCGATGGTTGGATTGCAAAACGCTGGGCAGATCCAGCATTTCCTAAAGCATTTCCAGAGTTCGGCATGGACAAGTATTGGAACGAGCAAATCAGACATCTAAACGACCAATGCGACCTTCTGTAGCGTAAGCCCGTTCCGATAGCGACTACTCGTGTGATTTGAGTTTCTTTTCTTCTTTCGCGGTGCGAGAGAGACTCTTGTCGTAGACATCAACACCAAGCGAGAAGAAATCAGATTTTCGTTTATTCTTCTCTAGGTAATCTTCTTCAGCTTTGGCTTGCTCCGCCGCTTCTCTTGCTCGCCGAGCTTCTATCTCTTCTTCGTCCTCTTCTTCCTCGCCGTAGAGATCCCAGCCAGAACCACCAGGGCTATTGGCCTGATAAATCATGTCTTCACCAGAGGCAACGGCTAGCGTTGGTAGTAAGAGAAAACAGAATATTCCGAGAAGAAATTTAGGATTCATTCTATGTGCCTACAAATAAAAGGATTTTGATTACACTTGCCTACCTAGGTTATGGCGAGGGCGGGAGGAAGTGTGTTGTTTTATTGAAATTTTCGTATTTTTAGGGCGATACAGGAAAAAGTTGTCGCTGCTACCAAAGGTCGCAGAAGATAGAGACGATGCTCTAATCAACGACAACTTTAAAACGCTAACGCTTAAACAACGGAAATGGGTCGTTTCTGATAGGTCACTGCAAACTCTCTGGCAAATGCGAACTCAGCATAGGCAAGAAGCCTCTTCATCAGAATTCCGACGCGTGCGTCTGAATAATCATCCAACATCCTCGCGTTCCCAATCGACATCGTTTGTCTCTAAAATCTGACGAGCCAATGGTCGAGCGTGGGGACAAGAATCTTCGCCGCGCGCAACCTCAAGCAACAGCTCTTTCACAGGGTCACGAAGACCACCGATTTGGTAGACTGCCCAGGTAAGACCTGGAGCAAGGCTACAATTACAGCGCTCTTTCTTCAGAAGCTCAAGTAACCGAGACAGCGCAGATTCGGCTTCGGGTCCGTAACGACCAATTAGCACCGCTCCGAATCCGTTGATGTCGATCTTATCGCTGCTGAGAACTTGAAACAGTTCGCTCTCGATCTCAGCGAAAGGTGGTGCCGTGTTGAAGAAACCCTGACCTCCGAACATCCAGTCCGTATGAAGAGTTCTGAGAAGATACGGGACGAATCTCCAGGGATCTTTCGCCGCCAACGCTGCAAGCCGAAGGACGAATCCAGATTCGTCTCGTGCTTGAGCGTCTTGCGAATCAGCATTTTCTTGCTCAGTATCACAAACCACTTTTTCCGCATTCGCTGGAGAAAACGTGGTTACTGTGGCAACGAGCGACTGAACAGCAGCCAAACCA
>QIGM01000070.1 GCA_003230795.1 bacterium | reverse complement strand
GGTGACTACAGAAAGATCGCTTTAAAAGGCTTAAAGTCATCTGTCTGGATGTCCTCAACACAACCCAGTGAATGGGTCGGAAAATGCTTTTAGCGTTGAATTGTCGGGGCTTGCGTTTGCTTTAACTGGATTAACTTAAAGCTATATTCTTCAAAAGTACCCCGGGTCCCATGGCCCGAAAAGACAGAGTTTACTGGAAACCGCTCAAAGAGGAACTCCAACGGCTAAGAAGAAAAAGGAGCAATGAACTCGAGTGCTAGCCGCGCAGTTTTGCAAATGAACTGTTTTGTTCTCAGCTAACTGTTAAGTGTTCTCTAATATCAGCAAATCAGAGTGGGCGACACCACGTAAACTAGAGTGCGTAATTCCGAGTAGCCATCCAGTCTGAGAGTTCTTTCTCGAGAAAACCGACCTTTCTCAAGGAGATGCTCCGGGGTCTCGGAAACTCACCGCGCTTGACCTGGCGGTAAATTGTGCTTCTCGATAATCCGGTGCGCTGCTGGACTTCCTTGAAAGAGAGAAGGCGACGGTTCTGTTCTTGGCTGTAATTCTCATTCATCACTTATTACTCCTTGGTGATTAGAATTGAACCCGCGCTTGTATTGGCAAGAAACATGCCTGCGAGAGGTACAAACTAGTGGCACTAGGAGACAAGATAAGACTTGTCTTGGGGTCGTACGGGACAGAGCTGAGGCGGAATGCGGCAATTGTCAGGAGAGAAAATGTGTTTCGGGAGAGATAGATAGATAAGGAGTCAGGGTCCAGCGGCAGCGCGTTGTGCTCTACATGTGTCCTAGGGGTAGTCTTTTAAAATTCTCTCGTGAACTTCGTGGACGTGTCCTTTCGCCAGCGTCGAAGGGAGCCACCCCAGGGCAAACGCACATATTAGCCGCTGATTACGCTAAGTAAATAATCGTTATCCCATCCGGCTCTTCGTCGCTTGTTTTTGACACCAGTTTTTGCAGATTTTTCATTTTTCAAAAGGTTCAAAGCGAACTTTCTGAGTAGCGAAAAATTCTGCGCAGCGATTCTGTCCCTAGTCCTGCATTCGTCCTCTCGAAATGCCACATCGAGCACCCAATGCATCGAGTTTTCAATCTGCCAGTGGCTACGAACAGCACGAGCAAATTGCTCGGCTGAACCACTAAGGCTCGTGAGATAGAAGCGCCGGGTTTCTATACGGCCATGATCTCCATCGATCGTGTTCGTGCGTAGTGCCACTAAAGGCAGTAAAATCAGCGGATTTGCGCGTTTCGAAATACAATTTTACATCATTGTGTAGGTCACTATGATTAGCTTTAAGAGCAAGCACATAATCAGCATCCTCGTCTCTGATCTTCTCTGCAATATTTTTCTGGCAACCCATTGCATCAATGGTAACAGTCGAACCTGAAAGCTCTAGCAGCTCTAAAAGCTTAGGGATTGCAGTAATTTCGTTCGACTTTTCATCGACTTCCACCTGTCCTAAGATCAAGACCATTGGCGCATGACCAAGCGTTGACCAAATGGAGCGCTGATTTACCTGAAGCTCGGTCGAAAGACCGTCTTAAAGTCTTACCATCGATAGCTACGATGTCCCCACCAACCGCCTCACTCAGCGCTCCAGTCCATTTGCTAAATGCCTCTACGAAACTCTCTGGATCTAGCAGAGAGAAAACTCGGCGAAACGTATCATGCGAGGGTATGCCGTTGGGTAATATAAGAAATTTGCGAAGCCAATCCTCCTTAGCTCGACCAAATTCTGCAATGCTTACCCAGTCATCGGCTGAGCTAAGCACTGCTAGAATCGAGATCACCACGATATCCAGCAGCTCGTGCCTTTTGCGCTCGTCATCTGCACGAGGGTCTTCTAATTCAGAAAGATGTTGTATTATCGAAAACTTAACTAACTCGCTCATCTGGACCTCCACGGTAATATTTACCATGGAGAGTCGTATTCAAGACAAGAAAGTGGTACCCATTTTACAAGGTAAATAACGTGCGTACGCCCTGCTATTTCCTACCAAGAAGTTGCGTGAATCTACTTACTCTGTTATGCTCCTCGTTCTGAAGCGCTAGATAAGACCTAGATTTTAAACTCAATTCACACTTCATTTCACACTCAAACAGTGAAGTCTTAGGAAATGAAGGCATGCTCCCCGGGTAAGCGCGCGGAGCTCAGCTCAAAATAATTAATTACATGACTCGAATTTCTTTTAACGAACTCAATCTTATTGAGCCTATTCTGACTTCTCTTAAGGCAGCTAAGTATTCTACTCCTACTCCAATCCAAGCGGAGGCTATTCCACATCTACTTGGGGGTGGAGACCTATTGGGCTGCGCACAAACTGGAACTGGAAAAACTGCAGCTTTCGCATTGCCGATACTGCAACGACTTCACCTTTCAAAAACTCGGGCGAAAAAACATGGCACTCGCGCCTTAGTTCTAACTCCTACCCGTGAGCTTGCGGTGCAAATTCATGAAAACTTTAAAGCCTACGGTAGCCAACTAAAGCTTCGCTATTCCGTTATCTACGGTGGTGTCAGCCAAGTTCCCCAAGTTAAAAAACTATCTGGTGGAGTTGATGTAATAATCGCCACACCGGGAAGGCTGCTGGACTTAATGCAGCAAAAAAAAGTCGTTCTCGATGATGTTGAAATAATGGTAATGGACGAAGCCGACCGTATGCTCGATATGGGTTTTATACGAGACGTGAAAAAAATCGTTGCGAAGATACCAGCCGATCGACAAACGTTACTTTTTTCAGCAACAATGCCAACAGAAGTTGCCTCACTTGCTGATAGCTTGCTTAAAAACCCTAAGAAAATTCACGTCAATCCGGTAGCATCCACTGCAGACTTAATTGATGACCATGTTCTTTTCGTAGACCGCGATCAAAAACGAGCGCTGCTTGTAGAAATTTTCAGAGAGCACCAAGTCACTAGTGCAATTGTTTTTACACGGACAAAACATCGGGCAAACCGACTAGCCAAAGAGCTATCCGAGAAAAAAATACCGGCAGTTGCTATTCACGGAAATAAATCTCAAAACGCCCGTCAAAAAGCGTTAAATGATTTTAGTGCGGGGGAAGTTAAAGTATTAGTTGCCACTGACATCGTTTCTAGAGGAATAGATGTCGATGGTATCTCCCATGTAATCAACTTCGAGCTCCCTAACGAGCCAGAAAGCTACGTTCACAGAATTGGTAGAACAGCTCGAGCTGGAACAGCTGGCGTCGCTATTTCCTTTTGTGACCAAGAGGAAATTGAGCAATTAGCTGACATTGAGAAGTTCATAAAAAGAAAAATCGAAGTGTTAGAAACTCACAGCCATCACAATCCAAAAATCGCAGAACGCTTTGCGTCACAAATCGAAAGGAAAGGCTCTGCACCTCGAAGGAAGCAACCACAACGTAGAGGTGGAAATTCCAGGAGAAGGCCATCCTCTTCTCGAGGAAGGTCGTCAGCTGGGAGAGGTAATTATTCTGGTCGGCGGTCGGCTAACGCGTAACCTTGCTCTTTCGGCGTTGGGATTAAAGGGGACGGGTTTTTGTAAATAGGTTGTCGATGTTATCCTTCCTTACATTACCAAAACCAGCCGCACCCACCTTTAGATTTCGGAGTAGCATTGATGGAAATTCCAAAAGACGAGTACGAAACAATTGCAGCGGAAATACATAGCAGCGAAAGCCTCGTGGGAATCGACGCCAAAAAAACGCACATTATAATCATTCATCTGCTTCGCGATATATCTAAGCGTGTCGTAAAATTGGAGGAGAAGTTGGAAAATATAACCTCTTAGCATTTCACCAACTAGCGCACTATTCCCCCAGTAATAGTTCCAGGTTGTTTTCCGTTTCGGGAATTAAAGGGCGTGCATCCGCAAACTGTGGATAAAACCAAAGTGAGGATACACGCCTTATGCCTCTTGCCTTCTCTTTGCGTCTCAGAACTCTGTCGGGTTCTACGCTGCGTCAGCCAGCCATATGCTGCCAACATTAACGAATGACCCGCTTACGAAAGCACCGTTCGATTGTGCATTCGGGTAACGAACTTCCAATCTGGCGCGCACTCGGGTGTAGTTCAATTCCAGCGACACCCCGTCAGCTTCGATCCTGTGAGTGCGGCTATGCGGGTGCTCCCTCATGTGAGCTGCGCAATCGAAAAAGACTCGTTCTTCATCTTCATGGTAGACGAGCTGCAACAGGTCTCCACCGGCTTTTACTTTAAGCATAGGACTTCCTTCCTGCCGAATCGGCTAGCGAAAAAGAGAAACACGGACATGACGGGCGAGGGCTTGGCAAGGGAAGCAAGCTCCAGCGGAGCATGAGAAAACCTTCTTGCGGATGCTTCTCGCCACTGTTGAGGTTTTCGAAATGGGGACGCCCGGTGATTGGCGGCAGGAATAGGTGAACCTCAAAACTAACGAGAAGCAAAGAAACCCGTATTCGCTGGAGTAAAGAACCAGTGCTTAAGCTATCACGTTGAGCATACTTAAAAATTCCAGATAAGTTTACTCACCAAACTTTCTGCTGCAAGGGTGCTACTGGTCCTGGGCGACCTCAGAAAGAGGGATTTAATAGTCTTAAAG
>QIGM01000166.1 GCA_003230795.1 bacterium | reverse complement strand
TTCTGGTCGTTTGCTTAGCGCTCACGGCGGCTCCTACATGCTTCTATTATTTACTCGTAAAACTCCGGCATCTCCGGAGAAATTACGAAGGCTAAGGGCAAATGCCTACAGAATTATTGATGCCGCTCGGGGAAAATAGAAGCACTTTGTGTGATCCACCCTGATCGTAGGCAAAAACTGTAGTATTTCCGGAATATTACCAAATCAGCCCTAAGAAATAAAATAGTTTATTCACTTAACGCTCCGAGAGCAGAACCTCATAACCTTTATAGTATAAAACTCCAGACTTGAGAGAGCTTATGAAAGGCCTAACCATTTCCGTATTCTCGCTGCTTCTTTGCGCTGGTACCAGTGGGTGCACAGCTGCAAGCTATGTGTCGCAGGAAGCCCTCACTGCAAGCTTAGTCGGCTCCGCAGCAGGCTCTGGAATAGGATGGTTAATTGGCAATGAGGTTGGTAGTAAAACCGAAAACATCGCTGTAAACGCGGCAATTGGTGGAGGCCTTGGCCTGCTAGCCGGGGCGATTATCAACGAAAAGAACGTCAGTCTCGCGAGAAAGCGAGAAGTCGTCCTAAGAGAAGCTCGATTAATGGACCGTAACCAGATGGACCTCGATCGACTTCGAGAAGACCTCTATGACTCAACCTCTTGGGGACGAGCAGAGACCAAAAGCTGGGACGAGCGATATCAAGTCGAGCAGAGCGGCAGACCATACCAAGGTCCGACGGGATACTTCTCCCACAAATAAGGGAAAATAGTCATCTAGAAGGGAAAATCTCGACGGCGTTCATTGTAATTGCAATTCTTTGATTTCAGAACGCTCCTCGCTTTGGCCTCAGCCTTCAGCGGAGAAAAACCTGATCGGTTTTCCCTGTGTTTTGATGACTATACCCTATATGTCTCCTACCGGAGGGTCCGTTCAGTCGCCACGGAGGCTCTTCTTTTGAGATGAATGTCCGTACTAAGTACGTAATATTGCTTTGGAATGGACAGAGAAGCCTGCGTGGCGCCTGAACGCTCCCCCTGAAAGGGGACAAAGAGAATAGTCATCAAAACACAGCAAAAACCCGATCAGGGGTTTTTCCACTGAAGGCTACTGTCGGAGCAACCAGCGATCTCAAATCAAAGATATTGTCGCTACAGCGAAAGTTACCGAGAATTTCTCTTCTAGATGACTATTCCCACAGAATCCTGAGACCATTCGAGATGAACTCGGCATCATATTAAATATTATGTCGAGCGATCGCGCATGAATGAGTGAGTTAGCTGCCTAATTAAGTAAGATATTATTGGGCGTTCTTCTCAGTGTAATTTACTCAAAATTATCGCGGCGTTGGCATCGGAATCACAATTGGATATAATGACAGCACTCTTTTGGCTTTACCGCCCTTAGGGATAGGAAAATAACTACCTGATCAATTTAAATAGAATCAATTTAAATAGATCCGGGCAGAAGATAAATTTTTCGTAATTTGCGCTGCGAACGTCTTCAGCGGGCTAGCTCTGTAAAAGGAACTTCCCGCAACAGTAGAAGAGAACACTGGAAGACAATCCACAGCAACTAAGTTGATAAGTTAGAAACCAATAAAGGAAATCACGAAGCCAAAAGCTTCAAACAGTTTTGATTACTAGAGTTAGATTCTAGAGAAAGTTTTAAAAGCTCGAGCGCGAGCATAGGAAAACGATCTTAGGGATTTTTGTTAATTGCGCGTAGGAACACGCTACCAAGTTAATTAGGCGGGAGTCTTTCAAAGGAATTCAAAAGCGAAGGCGCAAGGACCAACATCCACGAGCTTTACTGAATGTTTAATTTATCGGGGCTGATACTCCGAAGGGATTAAACAAACGCTAAGCTCAGATGTGTAAGAGAGAGGCGATACTCGTTGATGGTGCCGGAAGTTAGGTCACAGTCCCCACAAGGGCTAAACATCGAAAAGTGAATTCCCAATAGAACTTCCACCTCTGGACTGAAATTCGAAATTTTAGACGAACATTATAGATGGGGACTGTTTTCGCAAAATAAGAATAAGATTATTGGCTAATAAGGACTCTATAGAGTGAACGCTGACAAATCGCAGAGAGAGACATGCATCAGAGACAGACAAAGTTCAGGGGCACTGCGAAGTACCCGGCACTTTAGCTCTCATGCAGTAGCTTTCTTCTCAGACGATGTTGGATCAGGGGACACAAAGACTCATTCAGCCACATCTCAAAAGGGATATTGTCACTTTCGCAGTGCACATTCCTAGGGGATTGCGACAGCTACTTCATTGTGTGAAGGCCATCAACGGCAGAAACACAGATACTTAAGCGGGCGACATTTAGACGAAGGTCGCTTAAGAAAACGTCTCTCGAATTTTCTCTCCACAACTCGGTGACTGTGTCCCTAGCCTTTACTGATAGGCGAACACAAATGACTCGTCGAATGTTAATAAACGCTCTTTATCCAGAAGAGTGCAGAATTGCGGTTGCCGAAGACGACAAACTACTCGAACTAGAAATAGAGCGAGCAGAACAAGGGCAGCTTAAGGGGAATATTTATAAAGCCCCGATTACGAGAATAGAACCGAGCCTACAAGCTGCGTTTCTCGATATTGGATCGAACCGTAACGGTTTTCTCCAGATTAACGACATCAACCCGTCTTATTTTTGTGGAGTGGAGACCGAGAATAAACGTCGGCCTTCAATTCAAGACGTACTAAAAGCTCGACAACACTTAGTCGTTCAAGTTGTTAAAGATGAGCGGGCAGCAAAGGGCGCAACCCTCACCACGAACCTCTCGATTCCTGGTAGATACCTGGTACTAATGGTTGGTAACCAGCGGGGGGGAGTTTCACGAAAGATTGTTGACGAAGGACAACGACGACGACTCCGACAGGCGGTGCAGGGCCTTAAGATTCCACCGGGCATGGGCGTAATTGTCCGAACGGCTGGACTCAATAAGAGCTCAACCGAGCTTCAGCGAGATCTCGATGCCCTTCTCGACACCTGGTACGACGTAGTCGCCAACAGTCTAGAAGCTGGCGGACCAAAGCCTCTCTATCAAGAAAGCAATCTCGCTATTCGCACGATACGTGATTACCTCACCAGCGAAATAGACGAAATTCTCATTGATGAGCCGAAGGCATTCGAGACAGCCAAAGAGTTTGTTAAGAGAATTATCCCTAGTTTTGAAGATAAAGTTCACTTTTTTGAACAACCTCAACCACTCTTCTCTAACTTCCATCTTGATGGGCAAGTTGAGGAGACTAACCAACCGGAAGTCATTCTTCCCTCGGGCGGCTCTATCGTAATCAACTCTACCGAGGCTGTTGTTGCTATCGACGTAAACTCGGGTCGTTCTACGAGCCAAGCTGATGTTGAAGAAACAGCCTTCGCCACGAACAAGGAAGCAGCAGGGGTTATCGCCAGACAGCTTCGGCTTCGTGATCTTGGCGGCCTGGTTGTCATCGATTTTATCGATATGACGGACCGGAAGCACAAGCAGGTTGTAGAAAAAACACTCAAAGACGCTGTCAGAAGCGACAAAGCGAAGATCGAAGTTGGCAGAATCTCCAAATTCGGCCTGCTTGAGATGTCTCGACAAAGGCTCAAGTCCTCACTTTTGAGTCAAAGCCATAACGTCTGCTCGCATTGTGCCGGTCGTGGGCGGGTGCGAACTCCCGAATCAGCGGCTCTTGAAGTATTGAGGAAAATTCAATCCTCAGTCTTTGCCGGTGGAATCGTTGAGATCCGTGTCCACATGGCTCCTTCTGCAGCGCTTTTGCTCCTCAACAATAAGCGGCAGATGCTCGCTGATTTTGAAGCAAAAACCGAAGCGGCAATTTTGGTATTTGCCGACGGCAGAAAGAAACCTGATGAATACGATCTCGAATTAGTCACTAGCAAGTCCGAGATACATCGCACAGCTTCGCATAGCAGTAGCACTGCTGAGCGGGCGCGCGAGCGCAGTGGCTCCGAATCCTCAGATCGCTCTCGACGTAGCAAGAACTCACGGTCTCGCTCCGGCGGCAACAAACGTCGAGGCGGCCGAGATCGCCGAAGACGTTCAGAAGGCAGCCGAGCAGAAGGCGGTGCTTCCGAAGGGCGTTCCCCCTCAGGTGGTAATCGCCGCGGAAGAGGACGAAGGGACAGCAAGTCCGAGTCCGCTGCCGCTGAGGGACAGAAGCCGAGCGAAGCAAAAGCAAGTCCTGAGAAGAACGGCAAAGAGAAATCCAAATCTGATTCCGAGAAGAAGGCACCAGCCACCTCAGAACTAAGACCGGAATAGTCATCTAGAAGAGAGAATCTCGATGGCTTTCGCCGTAGCGGGAGTTCTTTGATTTGATAAAGCCTCGCTCCGGCAGCAGCCTTCAGTGGAAAAAACCCTGATCGGGTTTTTGCTGTGTCTTGATGACTATCCCCTATGTCTCCTACCGGAGGGTCCGTTCAGTCGCCACGGAGGCTCTTCTTTCTAAATGACTATTCATCCAAGTATGTAATGCTGCCCCGCAATGGACAGAGAAGCCTACGTGGCGCCTGAACGTTCCACCCGGAAGGGGACAGAGAGGATAGTCATCAAAACACAGCAAAAAC
>QIGM01000168.1 GCA_003230795.1 bacterium | reverse complement strand
AGAAAATCTTCTTTGTGTTCCGGAAATTCTTCAGGCGGCAGCAAAAGCACACAACTCGCCCGAAAAGGCCAATGAGGCGATGAATTTTGCTATCGCAGAATTTAAGAACGACGTTCATCGGCACGCAGTAGCTTTTGCTTACCGAAACGTACATTTTCAACTCGGTCGATTCGAAGAAATAAAGCGCCGGGACCGAGCGGATCTCGTCGCGGATTTTACTGAGCACGTCGGCACAATCGACGTTGGAACACTTCACGACAAAGAAATGCAACGGCTAAACGACATTGTCGCCAAAGCGGACTACATGCAAGTTCTGCAGGTGTTCAATCGTAAGGGATTGGTAAATCAACTCGCCGAAAAGCTCGGCTACAAGTCTGACGCATTCCTCACTTGGCTGTTTGGCGAGTTGGAAAAGGAACGGAGACAAAAGGCAAAGAACGGATTGTTGTCGGCTATCCGCTCACATCTACCGGCAATTCCAAGCTGAGCCTTGGAGGCGCCAAAAGTCTGGTGCCAGAAAGTCTGGTGCCAGGCACCGCTCGCGGTAATCGGATAGACCTTTGCAAATGCCCAGTAGTCAGGGAGGACAGTTCCCTAGCTGTTTTTTGGTCAACAACATCGCACTAGCAATCGACGGAAGTTGAAAGCCGAAACTCCCTGAAAGACTCAGACAAGTAGGATAAATTACAATTCGCGAGATCTAATTGATCTAGACCATTTGCGAACTTGCTTCTACTATAAGGATTAAATTGATAGGGAGCCTTTTCGCTCCGCTAATATGTTATCTAGCTTTCTGGTTTCAACGTACTTTGAAATTACTATTGCTCCTAATTTGTCTGCTTGCGCTGATTGTTGCTTTCTTCACGGTCGCCAATTATCTAACCCGCAAAAATCCTCGTCGGCGGACGAGAGATGAAGTTGTGGCTATTCTTTCAAACTTTCTTGAAAGAACGGGCGATGCGTACGACTGGGATGATTTCCTAACATTCCCAATTGCTGACGAAGAGCTAAATCTTGTTCGGCAGCGATGTCTTAATTTTGATCCGGGTTCAGATGAAGGACGTGCGCAGGTTCGCATTGAACTAGATAGCTTAGCTGCGAAACGATAAACTGGTGAGAGCCACCTCGACTATAGTGATACTGACTTCTTGAAAATACGCAGCACTCAAATTCTAGCGGTAGCGTATGTAGCCCTGCAGCTCTTCTTGCCGCTTTCTCAATATGGAAATTCCGAACCAAGTCGTTGGGGCTGGCAAATGTTTTCTAAGGCTAATCGGCCGATGCTCTACGACGTCAATTTCAAGGATGGTAGAAAAGAACGTATTTCAGTCAATGATTTTGTACCTCGGCAAAGAATGGATCTTCAGCTAGAGCTCTTTCTACCCAGTCATCTATGTGACCAGCTTCCTGGAGCAGTCACAATTGCAGTCAGCTCAGAGTTACCGAGCCCCGCACCGTCTCAGGTTGTAAACTGTCCATGATCTCTCTGACTCGATTTTTTTCATCGAATGTTCTGGGAGCACACGCTAACTCCACTTATCGTGCTCTTATTCGCTTTCAGTGTTATCTCGGTATCGCCGTTGTCTTAAAAGCATGCGATCTGTTTGACTACCTTATGGCATTGAATGGTGAAAGCGTTCTTCTTGTGCCTTACGAATTTAGCCCTCCGCTTCCTGGCGCAGAGCTTTCCACCGCCCTATGCATCATCATGGCGATATCCGGGGGACTTCTTGTCGTAAACTTTCTTTCACGGGTGGCACTTAGCGTCGTCTGCTGCTGTATCGCTTTCTTGCTTGCTTGCGATCAACAACTCTATTCCAACCACTTCTATTTAATGGGACTTCTTGTTTTGCTTTTACTCTGGGCACGCCTTGGTGAAAGCGAAGAGAGCGATAGCGCATCCAATCCTACTTCGGCGATTCCGGCATTTCTTATTCGCCTCCAAATATCATTGGTTTATTTTTTTGGTGGTATCACGAAACTAAATACAGCATTTGTCTCGGGGTTGCTCATTTCTGCCAACCTTCGGAACGAAGGTCTATTTTCAGTCCCTCAGTATTTACGCATCTACGAAGTAATGAGCCCACTCGCCGTAGCCACCATCGTTATCGAGATATTGCTGGCTGTCGGGCTTTGGACTAGATTGCGTTTTCTAATTATTCCCATCGGAGTGGGATTACACGTCTCGATACCTTTTCTAATGAGTGAATTTGACTACACCACTATGCAGCTCTGTATTTTCTCTATAATGATGCTTGGGAGCTATTGGCTATTTATCGCCGAGAACCGGAGTCCGGTGCCTGGCACCGATGTCCTGATGAATCGCTGAATTGGAAGAAAAGGAGATTACCAAAAACAAAAACGCACGCGATTCGCGATACTGCGAGCCGTGTGCGTCTAAGTTTTTGAATGTGGGCGCAATCAAAGATGACCGAGCCCACTATGTTGTGCTGAAAAGAAACTAGTGAGAGCAGGAAGCTTTCGCACATTTTGAGGAAGAAGCCTTATCACAGGTTCCTGCCTTGCACTTTTCGCAGCCACGGCTAGCTTCCTCTTTTTTCTTCTCACACGCACTATGCTTCTCTTTAGAACACTTCTCTTTAGAACAAACATGTTCTGACTTGTCCGCAAACGGACATCCAGCCTTTGAGCAGCCAGAAATTCCGACCGCAAGAACTAGAAAAGCCAGAAAGAGAAGCGGCCTAAGGCTTTGAGAATAGATTGATTTCATTTTTCCCCTTGTTAACATAAAGAGTGTTTCTAGCTTCCAGAGTTAAACGAAAAATCTCTATCCATTACGGTCTTACGACCATCGCTTTTGGCGTTCTCGACAGCTTGGTCGCAGAGCTTGCGGACAATAAGTGAAATAGCAGGCGCGACGTTGCCAGCAGTGTTCATGTCGCTTGAGGACTTAATGTAGTTCTTAAGCTTTGAAACGACTACCAAGACTTCTTCTTCATTACTCATAAAATTACTCCAGAAAATACTGATTGAGTTCAATGGCTTAGCGCGAGTGGTCGGAGCTCACTCTGACGCAATTTGTAGTACTATAGCTCCAGCTCAGCGCTGAAGGCAATAAACTACGTGCCTTAAAACCTAGATATTTCCAACAGCGGAAAACCGGGGTTCAGAAGGGGGATTTGCTGTGGTTTAAGCCCCTTGTTGGGCCAACCACTCTCTGGCTCGAAGAGCAGTTTGAATCGATTCAGTGTGAATCTTATGTTCAC
Organism: bacterium; assembly: GCA_003230795.1. Lineage (GTDB taxonomy): Bacteria > Bdellovibrionota_C > UBA2361 > SZUA-149 > SZUA-149 > SZUA-149. The sequence continues at coordinate 1,358 of QIGM01000168.1, read as the reverse complement.
GATCTGGGGAATGATTTCCGTCCTTACGTCTGGGGCCATGCCAGCGAGCGGAATATAGTACCTCGGGCACATGTACGAATTTAGCCCCGGCTTCCGCGAATCTAAAAAACAACTCGTAGTCCTGAGTGAGAGGATAGTCTGGGCTAAACCATCCGGCTTTCTCATGCAGCGAGCGACGCCAAAGTTTAGCACTTCCCATTAAGTACCAGTTGGCTAAGCAACGCTTGGCGTCATAGTCGGGAAAGGCAAACTTTCTGATAACTCTTCCGGCATCATCCACGATAAAGATATCAGCATAGGAGAAATCGGCGCCCGCTTGCAAAGGGGGTAAGAGTCGCGAAACTAGATTAGGATGCGCAATATCATCAGAGACAATGGTTGTGACAAACTCGCCACTAGACGCCTTCACCGCCTCGTTATAGGTCTCGCTAAGTCCAGGGTCTTCATCGAGATGAATAACCTTGAGGCTACGACCGACTGTTGAATAGCGATCGTAATACTCTCGCTCTACCTCTTTGCTCTCCTCATTGTAATTAGAAGCAAAGGAAACCTTCTCCGTTCCGATCGCCTCTTGATACTGATCGAGAACTTCTTTGGTATCATCCGGTGAGTTTGCGTTTACGACGACGACTTCAATATTAGGATAATCCTGAAACCAGGCACCATCAATACAGATAGGAAGGTACTTGGCGTGCAAATACGTAGGTATCGCGATGGAAACGAGGGGATACGATTGCGTCATGGAGTTCTCTAAATAACGTGCTGCTACTTCGGCAGCCACCCGCGCAAACCGCCTTCCTTCGAAGCGATTGCTACATATAAACGCTTCTGTTTTGACACACTGAGCAAGTCAGAATCAAGCATACAGTCAGCAACGATTGGGCTCTTAGGTGCACCAAGCGCACAAATTCGACTTGAGTTGGAACCACGTCCGACGAGGCGAAGATCTGCCGCTATGGGCTTTTCCAGCGTGTGCGTGCAAACTATTTTTAGACTAGCAGAGCTCGAACTCCTAATTGCAACACACTCACCATCGGCAACCGCGTCTCTTGGAACCTTCGAGTCTAAGGGCTGTAGATAGAATACCTTCCTCCCATGCGCCAACTTCTTGGAAGCTTTCTTCGGCGCAACTGTTGTCGGGGGCGGGACAGCTGCTTCTGGATACTCTGGCAGCTCCGTAGGTAGAGCCACTTGTAAAGATTCAGTTTTGGCGTGCTCAATTTCTTCCTCAGCAATCGACGGAGCCACTGGCGCTGGAACAACGTCTAGAGCGCTAACTTTTGCGATCTCCGGAACACTCTCCGTATCGACTAGAGCGTCTGCCAGTCTTCCTCGGGGAGTCGGGACCTCGGTAAGCC
>QIGM01000435.1 GCA_003230795.1 bacterium | reverse complement strand
GTGCACGATATCGAGCAGGCGTTCATGGGCACAAGCCTTGGCGTCGACTTGTCTCGAGGGGTAGTGATGAAGGGGGGGCATCAGCATCATCTTCGGTCGATAAATACCATTCGAGCATGTGGCGGTATCAGCGAAGCGGTTGCAAACGGCACCCTCAAAAGTGGCATCATGTACGAATGCATCCGAAAGCAAGTTCCGTTTGTGCTTGCCGGTTCGATTCGAGATGACGGGCCTTTGCCGGAAACCGAGATGGATATCATCCGTGCTCAAGAGCAGTATGCTGAAGAGATTAAAGGGGCAGATATGATCCTCATGCTCTCAACTATGTTGCACTCCATAGGGGTTGGAAATATGACACCGGCTGGAGTGAAGCTGATTTGCGTTGATATAAATCCGGCGGTGGTGACGAAGTTGAGTGATAGAGGCTCGCTTCAATCCGTTGGTGTGGTGACTGATGTGGGGCTTTTCCTTAGTCTCCTTCGACGACAGCTCGATAGCCTCAGTATCGAGGAATAGGGCTATTCAGAGGCTCACTTGCAATATGACGAGTACCTTGTGTAGTTTGCTGGGGCAAAACCAGAATTTCAGAGGACGGAGACTATGAGCGAGCGTTTAGTACAGTGTGTGAAGCTAGGCCGCGAGGCCCGTGGATTGGATGCACCGCCGTTTGCTGACGAGCTCGGGGCAGAGATTTTTGAGAAAGTCTCTGCAGAAGCATGGCAGATGTGGCAGGGAGATATGATGATCAAAGTTATCAATGAATATCGCTTGAATTTAGCGGAGCAGAAGGACTTTGAGACTTTGATCGAGCAGATGCGTTTGTTTCTTCAACTTGACGGTGCTGGCGCAGGGCTTGAGGTTGAGAATCCTGAACGAGGGAAGGGCGCTTAGTAGCGTACTTCCTGTTCCTGGCTTAGCCTATCCTTACCTTTCTAAAATCCACGGAATCGGTTCATACTAGTCTGAATCTGCTATTTTTTTATTATTTGGAGCAAACTGCCTTCTCGGGCTGATTAATCTTTGATGAGGGCCTGAGTCGAACGATCTCGAGTTCTCTAGAGGAGTTCGAGATGTATTCGCAAAGATTTTCCATTGCAGTTTTCGCCGTCATTAGCCTGAGTTTGTCGGCGTGTAGCACTAGGCATCAAACAGATTTGAGCTTCGTGCCCTATGTTCATGTACCAGAACAGTCGCAGCTTGATATTTCAGAAGACTACGTTGAGCGTCGTGCGGATCGCATTGGCTCGAAGCTTGCCGAGGATAGCGCTGAATACCAACGGGTTGAGCGCATCCTGGCGCGACTGACGGATGGTTTGGGTGTTCCGCGTGCACTTTGGCCGCATTTTGTCGTTGATGCTGGAAACTACGCAAATGCGGCGGCTCTAAATCATAATTCAATTATTGTTTATCGTTCTTTGCTCGAACGAGTAGAGAACGACGATAGTCTTGCGTTAATTCTCGCCCATGAGGTCGCACATCTCGTTCTACGACACGGAGTTGAGGAAAATGTCCTGGTCGCAAGTAATTTCATTCCGTCAAAGAATGAACGAACTCATTTGGATTTTGAAATGGAGGCAGACCGTCTCGGAGTAATCTTATTCGCAGCAGCCGGATACAATCCACGGCAAGCGGATGAATTGCTTAAGGATGCGCTTTCGCACTTTTCATTCGATGATACTGAGCGAACACATCCAATGACAGCTCGGAGAGTGCAGCAAGTTACAGCGGTCTTGCCTGTAGCGCTGAAGGTTTATCGAGAGTCTCTTTACTCAACGAGAGCTTCTTCTTTCTGAGAACGTTTGTTTCGAGCTTTTATCTCAATTGAAATCACATCATCCACGACGTCTACCGTGACGCTTCCTCCACTTTGGAGTGAGCCGAAAAGCAGTTCATCGGCGAGCTTGTCCCGAATCTCGCTCTGGACAAGCCGATGAATTGCGCGTGCGCCATAGGTGGCGTTGTACCCTTTCTCGGCGAGCCAAATTCGCGCCTCTTTGGTGGTTACAATGCTCGCCTTCTTTGCGTGAAGCTGAGAATCAATTTCTGTAATGAACTTATCAACGACTCTCTCTATGACCTCCATCGGTAGTCCCTTGAACTTCACGATTTTATCCAGTCTGTTACGAAACTCCGGGCGAAACGCCTTATCAATCGCACCCTGGCCGACAGTGTGCTCAGCACTACCAAATCCGATTGGAGTGCCATACATCTCCTCTGAGCCGACATTTGAGGTCATAATAATGATAACGTTTCGAAAGTCAGCCTTACGGCCGTTATTGTCGGTGAGTGCGGCATGATCCATCACTTGCAGCAAAATATTAAAAAGGTCCGGATGCGCTTTCTCAATTTCGTCGAGAAGGAGGACAGAATGAGGGTTCTTTGTAATGGCATCAGTAAGCAGACCGCCCTGGTCGAAGCCTACGTAACCAGGAGGAGCTCCAATGAGGCGCGCGACTGTGTGCTTCTCCATGTACTCGCTCATATCAAAGCGAATGAGTTCCAGACCCAATACCTTCGCGAGTTGCCGTGCGACTTCCGTTTTTCCAACGCCGGTAGGGCCAGCAAACAAAAAGCTTCCCACGGGTTTATCTTCAGGGCTTAGGCCCGCTCTTGCTCGTCGAATCGCTCGTGAGACGCTATCGATTGCGTCATCTTGACCGAAAACAACTTGCTTTAGTTGTGGTTCGAGCTGTTTGAGCGTCTCCTTATCGCTTGTCGTCACGCTTCGAGCTGGAATCCGCGCAATCTTCGCGACAATTTTTTCTATGTGAGCGACAGTAACGGTTGGGGTCTTCTTCTCCTCAGCTTCTGGCGAGTCGTTCTCGGAAGAAATCGCGGCTTGTGCTTGTAACGATAGCATCGCGCCGGCTTCGTCGATAACGTCGATAGCTTTATCAGGTAAATAGCGATCGTTGATATATTTCTGAGACAGTTCAACAGCCGCAGGTAGAGAAGTCTTAGAAAATCGAACATTGTGAAACTCTTCGAAGCGAGACTTTAAGCCGTGGAGAATTTCAACACTTTCTTCAAAATTTGGTTCAAGTACATCCACTTTTAGAAAACGGCGTGCAAGTGCACGATCTTTTTCAAACTGATTCTTATACTCCTCAAAGGTCGTGCTCCCGATACATCGAAGCGTTCCCTTGGTGAGTATAGGCTTTAGAAGATTCGCCGCGTCTAGCGTTCCACCAGAGGTGGAGCCCGCACCGATGATCGTGTGAATTTCGTCGATAAAGAGAATCGAACCCGGCTCTTTTTCGAGAAGGCGCACTACCGCCTTCAAACGCTGCTCAAAGTCACCTCGGTATCTTGTCCCGGCAAGTAAACTACCCATATCTAGGGAAAAAAGGCGCGTTTCTTTTAACTGCCTGGGAACCTCGTCCGCAGCAATGCGTAGGGCAAGTCCTTCGATAATGGCAGTCTTCCCGACCCCCTGGTCGCCTACTAGTAGCGGATTGTTTTTGCTCCGACGGCAAAGGATATGAATGATCCTATCAATCTCCTCACTACGACCGACGAGAGGATCGATCTCGCCGTCGACTGCGCTTTGGATGAGGTCAACAGTAAACTGACTTAAGGCGTTCTGGGTCTCGACATGCTCCTCTTCAACCTCATCCTCTTCATCAAAGGAGTCTGGGTGAGGTAGTTCGAGATGTTCGAAACGCGAATGAGCTCCGTGAGAGATGTACTCTAAGACGTCAAGCCTCGTAATGTTTTCAAGGGAGAGATAGTGAATCGCGTGGGAGTCCGTCTCAGTGAATATCGCTGCCAGAAGATCCCCAATTGAAAGCTTTTCTGCGCTTGAATATTCAGCGTGTAGCACCGCGCGCTGGATTACGCGCTGGAAACCAATTGTTTGTTGAGGTTCTTGTGATGATTCGGAATCGAGTTTTTCAATTTTAGTGTCGAAAAACTTTTCTAGTCGCTGCTGCAATCTGGTAACGCTTCCACCACAACCTCGAACTATCCCAGCTCCCTTCTCGTTCTCGAGAAGAGCAAACAGTAGATGCTCGACGCAAACATACTCATGTCTTCTCCCTTGGACCTCATCTGCGACTGCTCGAAGAGTATCTTCGAGATCTTTTTCGAACATCATGCGGCCTCCATACTACATTTTAAAGGGTATTCGTTCTGAGTAGCGAGATGGTGCACGGTTGCTACTTTAGTTTCAGCTATCTCTTTCGTATAGACTCCCGCAACTCCTGCTCCCTTCTCGTGAACCGAGATCATTACGGATTGTGCTTCCTCAGCTTGTTTTCTAAAGACGCTCTGTAGAACAAGGATTACGAACTCCATTGTAGTATAGTCGTCATTGAGGAGTATGACCTTGAACATCGGCGGTTCTTTCGTCTCAATCTCCTGCTTCGTGAGAATGTCGCCATCAGTTTGTTCTTCGAAATCGCCCATTCTATTTTTCTCGTCAACTCCCTCTTTCGGATAGAAATTCTTCCTTACTAGCTAAAGAATACCACATGAGAGCAAAGCTCCCACGATAATAGCTCTTACGGAAGTTGATTAGAGTGTTTTCGACGATTTAGGTATGCAAAAATTCTCATTTCTCTTTGCCAAACAGCTATAGAGGGAGATATCTCTATTGGGTGATTC
>QIGM01000176.1 GCA_003230795.1 bacterium | reverse complement strand
TTTATCTCCAGAAGCAGCTCCTGCAGGTGAGGCGGTATCTCCATTACCGGGGCCGGAGGATGAATTCGAGTCATACGAATCGCTTCGTCCTGCGCTCCGGAGAGTCTCCTCGCGCTCCACTGAGAGAATATGCTCATCAACCCATTCCGCGAGACCGATTTCGTCAGCCTCCACTGACTCATACCGCGTGAGATACTCTCGACCTTCCCATGTTTCAGGAACATCACTATGAAACCAAAGTGCGCGGCCCTTGCGTATTCGTCCGTCTCCCTTGTCAAACCAGGCAAGTCCTTTCTCTGCAGACATTTCGTGCTTTAACTCTTCTGGACTTACCAGTGCTTTTTCGTCTTCACTAAAGGTGAGTCCGTCACGTATGCCGTCAGCGCTACGACGGTTAAATTCGATATGTTTGGTAAGTTCCCGAGAGTTCAAGCTGGAAGAGACACCAGCGGCAATGGTCTTTTTGGTCGTATTGACCATACCGATCCATTCACTCATATCTTCCGCGGTGCGGTTATCACCAATACGCATGATTACTTTCAGGTTCACATTCGCAATCACACGGTCATAGAATTCCTTACTCAGCCCCATGGACTGATCCATCAGACCACCGATGGACTGTGCTCCGAAGAGCAAGGCAAATCGTCCCTTCCTTGCCAGCTCAAAGAGGTTGGCCCAGGTAGGTCCGAAGGTAGAAGCACCCTCATCAATGATTACTAAGTGCGGGTCTTCGAGGTGATGGGTCCTGCTCGAAGTTACTTCACCAATAGAAACTTCTAGGTCTTCACGAAAAACCTTTACCATTCGAGCGGCACTTTCCGCTTCTTCCAGTCTTGGCAGCATGTAGTAAATTAGTTTTCCACGCATAATCGCATCCGTCAGTGAAAGGTCGGCTCTTGGCACACAGAACATCTCTCCGGCTTCAGAGTTCGCGATTGAGTGCAGCTCCGAGGCGATACCTCGCAGGTTGTCCGTTAATCTCGCTGCATCGAGACTACCCTTTGCTGTTCGGTAACTTCCTGCAAGGTGTCCGAGTTCGACCATTGCTTGCTTTGCGCCCTGTTCATGAAGAAGCTCGCGCATTCTTGGGTAGGCGACGGTAAAAGCAGAAAGAGCGACCGCAATGTCTCTTACAGACCAAGCGAGTCCGAGACTCTCCATCGCTCGAACGACGCGGTAAACGGCGTCAGCAGCGAGGCGATCGTAGTGTTTTGTTGTGCTTTGGTCAGATGTCGGCGGTAGTCCGCAACGAAGAACTTTTCTCGCCTTTACGTCAGGTCTTTGGGTGGTAAAAACAAAGTTGTAGGCACACACAGGGTCGAATGGGTCGACGACTATAATGTCTTCGATACGACCTGTGATCAGGGCCATCATGATAATGTCGGCGAGTGTGCCAGGATCTCTCTTCGCATCAATGAAGGTAAATCCGCTCGCACGCCCTCGAGCCATTTGCTGAAACATAAGCGATTCGAGCCAAAGCGTTTTACCAACACCCGTTTTCGCAAATACTGCTCCATGGCTGCAAATTTCATCGTCGGTAATCCAAATGGGGTCTCCAGAGTCGAGCTCGAAGCCAACAAGGTAGCGGTCAATTATTGATTTTCCTTGCGCGCGCGCATCAGCTAATGCTTCGTCAAAGGCGTTTCGCTTTGGCGGCATGCCAAGCACCGGAGCACCACCTCGTCGTTCTGACTCTTTATCTCTTTCTGATTCGATCCAACGATAGTTACTAATTACGAGCGCGATGAAGAACAGCGCAATGCCAGGCACGAGCGCGCCAATGAGCGAAAGGCCGATTGGTGTAAGACTACCCGTAGCAGAAGTCAGCGAGAGAGCCGCCGCCGCCGCGCACATCCCTAGGCCGCCGTTGGTGACATTGTGTCGGCGATCCTCGATGTTAGCTGTTACATCCTCGGTGACGTAATCGCGTGCCAAATGGCTCTCCTCTTCCTATGCGGAAATAGCGGATTTCTGGTTATTATCCTCTGGCTCGTTTGGGCCAGAACTTCCTTGGAGCTGCGCAATGCGCTCTTTGAACTTCTCGTGTTCGACGTAGATCTCTACTTCTTCAGGCTGCGGGGCGTTGAGATAAAAATGAGTTTCCCACTTCTTACCCAAGAGCTCTGCGAATCTTCTGTTTCTTAGGGGTACAAGACCAATGCTCCCTTCTGCTCGCGTGCGGCTGCCTGATTCAGTGGGAAGCAACAAGCCTTCAACGAGCCCTGCGATAGGTACAGCGTCATCTCCTACGCGTGTGGAGAGCCAATTATATCTAGTAAGCATTCGACGAACGATTCTCCACTTCTCCATTAAGGCAGGGCCGTCTGGCTGCGCGAGAATTTCAACCACTATCTCGTCAGTGATTTCACTGCTTCTTTCTGCCTCCATCGCTTGACGTTTGAAACCTGGTAAGCGAGCTGAGGTGCTGATACTGGTTTGATGAGCACGGGTGAGCTGCAAGAGATTGGTAATTCGATTTAGTCTTTCTTCGTGTATCCCGTGTAGTACCGTGCGAAGTACGTCCCGTACGGGCACGAGTACTACCGACTTGTGGACGATCCCTTTCCAGAGACTCCACTTAATGTCGTTGTTATCTTTGCGCTCTTTACGAATCTTTGTAGCAAATCCTACGCGCCAATTAATACTGAGCTCTTCCATATGCCCATCAAGCTCAACGAGGTGCGAGATTTCTTCTCGCTTTTCTCTATCGGTATAGAGAATCTCTAGCCAATCGCGGATAGCGCGACTCTCGATTGGCATACGATTAGGGAGAAACGCGCGACCGAAATCACCGTGTCTCCGAGAGGAAACAATGGCCTGTCGCGCCGTCAGCCGCGCATCACCTTTGTATTCGCTGTGATAGGAGAGGATAGATTGTAAAATCGCTCGAGCCTGCAAATGCGGATAATGAGAGATTCGCGAGAATCTTTCTCCGTGGCGCTTAAATACCAAGCACTTGCCGGCTTCCGTTGCAAGGTAGGCGGTAGCAACGAGAACCGTAGGAGTATGAGCCAAAGCCCAGAGTCTGTTTGGTGTGAGGCAAGCAAGCAAGATTTTACTAAGTTCATCACAGGAAGCACTCAGCTTCTTTAAGTTGCCAAGATGTCCTGGGTAGTTCTTGTTTAGGGCGCTTGGTTTGATGCCCTTCTTTTCGAGAGACTCGACGTAGTGCACAATTTTGCGATGCGTTTCGAGCACCGCAGGTAAACCTTCAAGGCTACTTATTTCGATAGTAAAGCCATCCGCATCAAGAAACCCCGTGTCTGAGACTTTTTCGCCGGGGAGCGGAATGATCGAAGCATCTGGTGAGTCGTTAGAAGCATCTTCGGCAGTATTCTCATCACCAACCGCTGCGGGAAAATCTGCGTGAGCGAGAATGATGCGAACTAATTCGAAGTTAGTTTCATTATACGCCTGATGTTTCTTCAGTAGTGCAGTGAGGCGGTGGATTTTCGCTTGATTCTCCTTAACCATTGCCGGACAGGCAAGAGACGGACAGGAGAAATCAGAACCGCTCTGACTATTGTTCGGACGTAGGGGTCCGTAAATTCCAGAATAAAACGGTCCTTTTCCCGGGTCACAAATACCAAGAAATGATTTTGGTGTTTTCGAAAGAAACTTTGAACGCATGAAATAGTAGCCTGCAATCGAAGCCAAAAGCCAAAGTGGCCAGAAGGCAAGAATAACGAAGCTAATACGAAGTAATGATGAGGTGAAGGCGCGCGCCAGCCAAATTGTGGTTTCGCGAAAATCGAACATGTTCTCGCCTTCGACTGGTATTCGCTTTGTTTGAACCGCGCTGACGATCGCCTGACCTAAGGAGTCATACATATCCGAGGTGCCAGGGAATAAAACAATAGGAGATTTTTCAAGCCAGTTCAGACGCTCAACGAACTGTTGCTCGAGATCTACATGCCAGGTATCTGTTTGAACTTCGTCTTCTGTTTCGGTGTAGCTGCTGTAGTTAGCGGAGGGGAGGACGAAGAAAATTGCTGCAACTAGAATAAGGATGGAGAACAGAAAAGTGCGCAGGAAGCCCCACTGACCAGACTTTTTGTCTTCGGCCTGCTCCCGGAGGTCTGATATCCTTTTTGTTAAATTGTAACCCACTAACCTTAAACCTTGCTCTGGTCGCGTATCCCCATACGCGATCCTACTCTACTTTCCATTCGGATCTGATACGGAAGATGTTAGAACCTCTATTCTACCGCGTTTCGCCCTTCAACGCAGCTGCCTCACAAAGATAGCAGATAAAAGCCACTATATTGCTGCCCTGTAGAAAAGCCCTGCATAAGAAAGAATTACACACCTACCTGCATTGTTATGTCATTTAGTAGGTAATAGTATCTTCGTCCCAGTCTCGCATTATATTCGTTCTCGAGGCCTCAAGCCAAGGCGCCCTGAGAACCTTTCTACTTCAGTTGAAGCAAATAGGAGCACTTTCATGACATGAGGGAGAATAACAAACATACAGATAGCCGATTTAGGCGTTTTGGTTATCAATAGGTTTGAATAAAACAAAAGGATTTCAAGGGGTTGTTATGATTCTAGGGTATAGAGCTATCCTCTCTGCTGGTGCTGGAGTTTTCCTCGCACTAACATTTTTATCGG
>QIGM01000045.1 GCA_003230795.1 bacterium | reverse complement strand
GCTCCCGGCTCCGATTTTTGAAATTACTCCCGAACATACCCGAGCCGTGCTTTTCGCTCACCATAAGGATGACCGTGTTCGTGCTTGCTATCTCCATGCCTGTCTGCGCTACGTACAGCGAGACTATATGACCAACACCACTCTTAGGAACCGTTTTGGGATCGAGGTTAAAAATAGCGCCACGGTTTCCAGAATCATCAGAGATACGCTTGTTGCGGGTCTTATACGGTGTCATGACGATTCTGTAGGGAGTAGGCTAGAAAGTACGTGCCATGCTGGGGCTGATTCTTATGGAAAATTTGTTTGACCGTTGCTTGATAGACAGGGGCTATCTTCATATCTGAATATCCTGTAACTACTTATATTGCAAAAAGATGCCGACTTGTGAATTGCTTGACCGTTCTTTGATGCATTTTAAGGATCACCTGTTAGTCATAAGTCTATGCAAAACTAATTGTTAGACCGCAATTCTACCTGTGAAAGGAAGCATATAGGAATGCCATTCGACCCAACTCCTGAACAGAGAACTATTCTCAGCCACGATCCTAAACGACATGCACGAGTGCTTGCTGGTCCAGGCACCGGAAAAAGCACTACAATGGTTGCATTACTCAACCGATTGCTTGAGAAAGACGACTCGCTGCGTGTCCGAATGCTAACGTTTACACGAGCTGCTACAGCAGAGCTCGCCAAGAAAGTCTCCAGTCATTCCGAAGAGACGATACGCCCAAGCACAATTCACTCGTTCGCTATCTCGGTTCTCCTTAGAAACCCTGGTACCGGCGGATTCCCAGAACCACTCCGTATTGCTGACACTTGGGAATTCAAAACCGTTGTTCGCCCCACACTCGCTAATCGGGCCAAAGTCCGGGTACGCCTCTTGGACAGTCTCATCCAGGAGATGGCCTCAAACTGGGAATCACTCACGGATGAGACAGACCACGAAATTAGCGATGCAGACCGCACTCGTTTTCGAGGGGCTTGGAACGAGCACCGCCGAATCCTCGGATATACTCTTCTCCAAGAGCTTCCGTACGCACTTCGCCGCGCCCTCCATGATCATGATGATCTTGACGGCATTGATTTCGATTTACTAATTGTCGATGAATATCAGGATCTCAATGCCTGTGATTTAGAGATTCTAAAGCTGCTGAGCGGGAAAGTAGGGTGTCGGATCATTGGTACTGGCGATGATGACCAATCAATCTATTCCTGGCGAAAAGCTGCGCCCGAGGGCATTCGCCGCTTTCCCGATGATTACGAGCAGGCGAAGGACTACTCTCTCTCAGTGACGCTGCGCTGCGGCAAGAAGATCATTGAGTGGGCAAACTACGTCATCCAAGGCGATCCCGATAGACCAACGGATCGAGCAGTACTTGACCCGCTTCCGGGTTCTCCAAGCGGGGAAGTAGCTCTGCTCTGCTTCAGGGGAGAAAAGACCGAGGCGAAGGGAATAGCCGAACTTGTTCAAGGCCTTGTGGAGGAGGAGAGGGTCGAACCGCAAAATATCCTTATACTCATGAGAACTGACTATAATGGCACATTCAGCAAACCCATTCGTCAGGAGCTTGAGAAGCTTGGCATCCCCTGTACGGATCCGTCCTACATTCTCGCCCTCCTGGAACAGGAAGAGAACAGGCGTCTTCTGGAGCCTCTGCGACTTCTTGTAGATCCCAGAGACTCGATCTCTTGGGCAAGCATTCTTCATCTCACCGAACATGTGGGCCGGAGCTTTTGCCAGTATATCTACGACCGGGCGAAGGCAAGAGGAATGACGTTCGCTGCTGAGTTGCTCGCCGCATACGAGGATGACTTTTCAGGTGCTCCATCTTCTGCGAACAGGGTCAAAGATGTAATGGCAGCAATTCTTTCTTGGCTCGAAGAGAATGAGTTGTCCGAAGAACAGCCCGAAGAGGGGTGGGGACATTGGATTATTGAACTCGCTGGCAAGGACGATGTTGTACCTGCACCTACAGCCGAATTCCACAATCTTCTCCAAGAACTTGACGAGCTATCCGAAGGAGAGCAATCGCTTGGGCGATATCTGGGGCAGATAGAGCCGCTTGGCAAGGATCTTGCTCAGGCGCAAAGCAAAGGCGTTAGAATAACAACAATGGGTGGGTCAAAGGGGCTCACTGTCCGCGCTACCATCATTGGGGGAGTCGAAGATGATCTCGTGCCTCGCCCAAACTCTGACCTAAGCGAAGAGCGTCGAATCCTATACGTGGCTATGACTCGGGCTAAGGAATACCTTTTCTGCACGTGGGCCAGCCAGCGGCGTGGACCTACAGCAAGAGCAGGAGCTCCCAGCATGAGCCGGCGGCGGCACTCCCATTTCCTCAATGACGGACCTGTCGATTCTGAGGATGGGCGAGACTTCCTCGACTGTCGTTTTTAGCTCATCAAGACAGGATAATGGCTGCCAAATGACATCTAACCAGTCGCTGGGTTTGGGTATTAGCCATATGATTTGGACGTTGTATAAAACTAACAGAGGTGGCAAATGTCAGTAGCCAATATGTTTGTCGAATTCATCGATAATCTCGCGATTGAAAACACTGAAACCATCAGCTCACGATATGGGGAGTTAACCACAGCGCTGAATAAGGCATTCCGGGATACGGAGTCAAAGACTGCCAATACTCTCCAAGTCGGATCTTTTGGCAGAAAAACCGGGATCAACGGGATTTCGGACTTGGATATACTCTATGTCATACCCAAATCAAAATGGGATACCTATAAGGATGGCAAGCAGTTCAAACTTCTTCAGGATGTAAAATTGGCAATCCTCAATCGATATCCGAAAACAAACGTCCGCATCGATAGGCTTGTCGTTACCATCATCTACACAGACTTTCATGTTGAGGTCCAGCCTGTATTCGAGCAAGATGATGGCTCTTTCAAGTATCCTGATACAAAAAATGGGGGGAACTGGAAGATAACAAATCCGCGTGTGGAGATGGAGGCTGTCTCAGAATTGGATTCAGAAAAGAACTCTAACCTGAGGCAACTTTGTAAGATGACCCGTGCGTGGAAAAACAAACACGGCGTTGGAATGGGTGGCCTTCTTATCGACACGCTCGCGTACAATTTTCTGAAGTCGACAAGTGAGTATGATACAAAAAGCTTCCTTTGCTATGATCAGTTCAACCGGGACTTTTTCAAGTATCTATCTGAACTTTCAAAACAAGATCGCTACGACGCCCCTGGAAGCAGACAGCATGTTAAAGTGAAGAATGCATTCCAACGGAAAGCAAAGAAAGCATACCGCCTTTGTGTCAAGGCAATTGAGGCGGAAGGAACAAAAGGCGTTTATGACAAGTGGAAGAAGATATTCGGTCGCCCATTTCCCGCTAACGTCGAATTGGCTAAAGAAAGCGCACTCGTGAATAGCGTAGCGACTTGGGATGATACTGAGGAGTTTATTGAAGACCGATACCCTGTAGATATCCGCTACACGCTTAAGATAGATTCCGACGTTAAGCAGAATGGATTCCGGGAGCATCGTCTAAGCGATATGCTAACCAGAATGATTCCTCTGCTTCCGAGAAAGACTCTTGAATTTGAGATTGTTCAGATCAGCGTGCCCGGTGACTACTCAATTGAATGGAAGGTCCTTAACAGAGGGGACGAAGCCCGTAAGCGTAACAAAGTACGGGGGCAAATCGTACGCGATGCAGGATACCAGAGAAAAACCGAACCGACCTTATTCAGGGGCGACCACATCGTCGAGTGTTATGCAATTCAGAATGGTGTGGTAGTCGCAAAAGATCGCATTCATGTACCAATCAGTACAAACGGTTAATGTCATGAACATACGAGACGGTTACGTAGAAACAGACGTAGCCAGCTAAGGGAGAAAGGATGGAATCTTTGGAATCTCATTCCCAAACTAGCGACCCGCCCAATTCCAGGGCAATTCTTGAGGGACAGTTGCGTGAGTGCTTCGGGCGTGTTGTGTATTCCCATAAGACGCACGAGAAGTGTACAGACATCCTTCTTTCGCGGCTCTCTCGTATAAAACTGTGGCAGATAATGCTCTCGGCGGTCACGACTGGAGGCTTCATTGCGGCGGTGTTCGGGGCGAACAAGATAGGGGCGTTGGTCGGCATTTTAGTATCGACGGCATTGCTGGTTCTAAATGCGTACACGAAGAGCTATGACTTGGGTGAGCTTTCCCAAAAGCATCGGCAAGCGGGAGCTGATCTGTGGATCATACGGGAGAAGTATCTTTCCCTCATAACCGATCTTCGGATGGGTGAGAAACCGATCGAAATGTTGCAGAAGGAACGGGATGATTTGCTTGAGCAACTGCATGCAATTTACTCAGGAGCCCCAAGTACCACGTATCAAGCGTATAAGAAAGCACAGGAAGCCCTCAAACAGCTTGAGGATATGACGTTCTCGGATGAGGAAATCGATGCGTTCCTTCCGAAGGAACTCAAGAAGGGCTAACACCCATAATGCTCCCTGAACCAAAAAAGGTATAGTTTTTGGTTTATGCAAACTTCGTGATAAGCAAGGCAAACATCCATTGATGTAAATACTTCTTGCATGCAAGTCCACACCACAGTAGAATTGTCTTATAGCATTATAGATCTAAAATTCATATTTGTTTAAT
>QIGM01000342.1 GCA_003230795.1 bacterium | reverse complement strand
GTGGTGGAGGCTCAATATTGACAATAAAATTAGGCGGCACAGTGCCAGTAATACCTGGCTCGTCTTCCTCTAAGCTGTTTTGTAAATAATCCTCGCCCTGGTTATTAATCGGTCCAGGTGTACCAACATTATCTGCAAGTCCGATAGCGAACTTGTCTGTTTTCTGACTTTTCGGTTCAACAGAATTCTTATCAAGTGCTTTCTTCCCTTCATTAGAGAGATACACATTCCTCGCGTTGGGATCGTACTTTCCGTTGAAGTTCGGAAGAGCTTGTTGTTCTCGAGCGCTTCTCCGAGGAGTTTTGCCCGAACTTTCACGGGTGTTCACGCGGTAACCGCGTGTCTTTGGCCATGGCTTTTGAAGATCTGGAGCGTCGTTCACCTGTTGCAAATAACCAGAGTTGTCTTGGCCAAGAGGGGCTACACTGTAGTCACCGTAGCGAAGTTGGGTCGAAGGATATCGATTCCTTTCTTCAGGCTCAAAATTGCTCTCTTCAATTCCCACAGTCTTAAAGAAAGTATCTTCAGGAGTTTCCGCTGGAGTCGCCTCTAAATCTTGCGCAGAAGGTAATGCTGCTCCCGGTGCAGGAATCGGAGCAATTGGCAATTTAAAGATCCTACGGTCATTTGGATCTTTTAGTGTAACCTTGGGCGTTAGGATTGGTGGTTGAGTCTCAAGTTCTCTTGTCCCGTAGTAATAGTCATCGGGGTTGTCGCCGTGGTTTAATATCGAGCACCCGAGAAACTCTCGTGAGCAAATAGTGCAGTGGCAGTTGACTCTCTTTATCCAGTAGGCAAGCCGCACTTCACGAACAAAGTTGTGCACATCTTTCACATCTTCCTCAAGAAGACGTTTGTAAAGATCTCGACGAAAGCCCCAAAAGCCTTGGGTTCCGATTTGATCATCTAGACGGTTCTTGTCTGGATCGAAATACGCTCCCTTTGCAAGGGACTCAGGCTTAAAGCATTCACTTCCAAGGTTACCGTCATTGATGGTTGGAGAAATTACCTGAATTTTATCTACCGAAAAAATCTTACCAGGCCCGACTGGTTGATTCGAGCCCGCATAATTCTCTCCGTCCCTGGGGTTACTGCCAGCGTTTCCTCTGTCAGCATAGAAAGACCAAAGATACGGTCGACGCTCTCCTGCGTTGGATAGATTCGGTCCAAAAGTGGGCAAGCTATTGAGAGTATAAAAAGAGAAGCCCGCAACAATTTTCGCATACAGGGGATCTTCCATCAGGTTTTTGTTACGTGTGTGGTAGAGCCGAAAGAAGTTATGGTAGAGCCAGTCTTGCCAGTGCGTGCGAAGACTAACTCCTTCACGTTCAAAGCCTTTCCGGTAGTAGTTACCGTTCATCTCTAAAAACTGGCCCCACATGCGCATGAGGGAGTTTTCAGGCTGCTCAGTGCTTGTGCTAGGAAATTCTTGGTCGAGTTTTTGCGCAATATCGTAAATATTTGGCGCACTAGCTCGAGAGCCAAGCATCGCATGGTCCCAAGCACTACCGCGGTTTTGAAAATCACCCGGCGGTTCAGAGATTTCTCTGTGCTTATACTGAAGCGTTACTTCGTCATGCCCTTTGTTATAACTCGAATGGGACACGGCAAGCTTAGTCGAATCTGGAAGCGTATTCGCAAAGCATTTGTGCTCCATCACATAGCCTTTCCAGTTATCGTCTGTATCTGGACGAGTACGTCGACTTAATTGGCGATTTGCATTTGTCATGTAGACGAGAGTTTGATTAGAGTGCGTTTCCGCATCGCCAATCCCCGGGGTCGTATTTAGATCTCGACCGGTATAATCAAAGCCGTAAAAGTATTCTTCTGGAAATGCTTCCTGAAAGTCACTTGTCTGCTTAGTGTTGTCACCGTGAACGTCTTCGTAATACTCCTTTAGGTAACCCTCACCTCCTTCGTCTCCACCTCCAACAAATCGATCGTAAATAGTATCGCGTGAATACTCGTAGGCTAACTGCTGACCGTTGGTATCACCGGTTGGCTGATCCCGAGCGTGTAAGTACTCCCCATACGGGTTAAAACTTCCCATCGCTCGCCCTGGGTAAGTGCGAGAAATATACGTCGGCCAATAATATTCAGAAGCATAGAACTGATTGTATTTACAGAGCGTGCAAACATCGAAAAGTCCGCAATTTTCAAGGCAGGGTATGCAACTAGTCGCGCGTTCGCCAGTATACGTAACCCAACCCATCGGACAACGCTGCTTGCATTCCTCAAAATATGGCCCATCCATCACCTGCCGCTCCTCGAAACAATTCGAGAAGGTTCTGGGATTGAAGATTACTCGGGAGTCTTTGTCTGTGTAATCAGATTCTGAACTATCCGCGATCCCCGGTTGGTTCACGCCACGATTTAGATTGTCAGTATCCTCGGAGTTGAATTGTTGTTTCACTCCTGACTTTCCGACACGCGATGGTTTCCCAAGCATGGGATGCCGCGCAGGCATGTTTTCGTATCGGTTTTGCGGGTCCTTTAGTAGTCGCCCACGCGGATGATTCCCTGCGACATAACGGTCGACGCGAGAATTTTTCTGCATGAACTGCCGCAAACGCGGCTCCATCTCTTCTTTATATTTTGGATAGTCTTTTTCCAGCGTTTTTTCGACGCGCTCCTTGACATCTTGTTTCACCGGAGTGTCTACCCAATCCAGTCCTTCTTCAAAGACGTCGTTTCCTTGGGCGTACGCGTGAAGGGAGCAGATAGCAATTAGGAGAACACTGGACAAGGCAAGACGCAACGCTCGCACACAGACTGCGCTAGCTGAGGTACCACGTACAGAATCTGCGGGGCCGATCGCCCACGAAAAACCTTGCATTTTTTATCCTTGACCAAAACACGCTACAGAACGTCAAAAACAGTAGCGTAAGCTTTCCCTACTTTTTTCCCTACTTTGTTTTAGGTGTATGAATTTAACCGGAAATTCTGTGCTTATTATTTCAATCACGCGGTGCTTAACTTCCCCTCTAAGCGATGGTTTCTATTGAAGATTTCTCTCATCTGCCGCGCTGTGCTTCGCCTCATTGAAACATCGAATTAATACGCCAATTGAGTTCAACTACGCCTAACTAAGACGATAACACTCGCTGAAGTCTTAATCAGTAGGTTTGGGAAATGAGTTTGAAAGTAGTTACGGTCAATAACTAGCTGGAAATATTACGATAATTAATTATCTTGTATTTATGCAGCCACGATGCAAAAATACAAGATATGGAACTTGTTGATAGACGGATGTTTATTAATCGTGCGCGGGAGCTACTTAAGTCTTTCCCTGTACTAGTTCTTCTTGGCCCCCGGCAGTGCGGAAAAACTACATTAGTAAAGCAATCCTTCCCTGGATTTGAGTATCTAGATTTGGAGCGTCCTTCGGATTATCAAAAGATCGATCTCGACCCAGAGCTCTATATAACAAGTAGAACCAAGCCATGTGCTTTTGATGAAGCACAACGCTATCCAGCACTTTTTCCGCTTTTACGTTCTGTTGTTGATCAAAGAAGAGCAACAAATGGACAATTCATACTTCTCGGTAGTGCAAGTTATCAGTTGCGTGAAATGATCAATGAATCACTTAGTGGGCGCGTTGCTTTTATTGATCTATCCCCACTCCTTCTAAAAGAAAGTACTCCTCGAAAATCAATAGAGACAAGATGGCTTAAGGGGGGATTTCCTGACGCACTTCTGACGGGACCAGACGAAGCTCTTAATTTTGATTGGTTTGACTTTTACAGTCGCACACATATTGAGCAGGATCTTCCAGCACTAGGAATTGATATAGATCCTATTCTCTACAGAAGATTATGGATGATGTGTGTGCATTTTCACGGCGCTGCGCTCAATATGAATAAGATGGCAGAAGCCCTTGGGATTTCGCCACACACTGTTTCACGATACCTACATATATTAGAGCATACATTTATTCTGAGAAGGCTACCTGCCTATCATGCAAATCTTAAAAAACGCCTTGTGAAGAGTCCAAAGTTATATTTCCGTGACAGCGGACTTTTTCATTACTTTTCTGGCATTCATTCACAAGAGGATCTCCTAACCTCTCCAGAAAGAGGACCGAGCTTTGAGGGCTTGGTTGTTGAAGAGATACTTCAGCGTTCCACGTTGGAAAGTAGGGGCTGGCAAGCTTATCACATCAGAACCTCTGATCAGAAAGAGATCGACCTCCTTTTGGTAAAAGGGAATAGGGTTATTCCTATTGAGATAAAGTCAAAGCTCACTCTTTCAAGGGAGGACAAAGAAAAGGTATTGAAGGTAGCGGCGCTGCTTGGTGTTCAGCAGTCCTATATTATATATACCGGAAAGGAGGGGTTCCCTGCTGATAAAGGGTTAGAGGTAATATCGATCAGCGATCTAATAAACAACGACCTCTCCACTCTTTTTCAGCTCTAATATCTCCACATCACAAGAGCTTCAAGAACGCCGTCCGCAAATCGCTTACGAAAGAACACATATTACATTTCAGAGTCGTTTGACATCCCCGCTGATCTAGAATCGAGAGCCTCCAGAGCTACTACTGTTACGACGCGTACCACCGAAGGGGTTAGCCCGAGTAGCAGTGTCTCCTTGACCGATAAACCCACCACCGGTTTGGGCTTCGTTTTCATCACAGATATCATTTTC
>QIGM01000016.1 GCA_003230795.1 bacterium | reverse complement strand
TTTCTGCAGCTCCGACGACAACGACACAACTGGCTGCTGCATTGGCGATTGACGAGTCGCAGGAGCAATTTGTTCCTGTGCTGCGAAAATTTCTGGCAGGCGATATCCCGAAAGCAGAACTTGAGGGAAAGGGTCTTGGATCCTTGTTGTTTTCGTCTAGCTCCTTACGTCGATTCTTGCAAGATGATGCATCGAATGTATTAAAGAAATTCTCAGACAAGGACTTGCGTGACGCGATGGAGGAGATTGCGAAGCCCGATTCTCCGTATCGATCAACTTCCTTACTCTTCTCGATCGCCGCAGAGGTCCATGTGCGAGCGGCACTTTCTCCTTACCGAATGGTTTTTGTTCAAGCTTTGGTCGATAATGGCCCTGGGAATACCGAGGCTGGTATCCGTGACGCACTGTTACGCGCTGCGATTGGTAAGACAACCTTGTATGACGTACAGCAAATCGCCCGTTGGCGATCGGTGAGCGTTGATAGTGTGCTTCTCGGCGTATGCGTTAGTGTTGAGGATCCGCAAATTGCGTCAGAGGCTTTTGATATTCTCGCCTCGCGAGATGTTCAAACTGAACCCGCAAGGTCGTTGTTGCTCTGGCTTCGGAGTCGTTATTGGGATTATCGAGCGCAGGCGGTTCGTCCTATTGCGATTCTAGGTTTGGTTGAGGTCGCTCCTCGAGAAGATGTACAAAAAGCGTTTGAAGCTTTGCTACCTTACTCTAAGGGAGGGTTGTTCTCCGTAATGGCTAATTCAGGCAATACTCTTCTGCAAATGGAGGCAGTGGAGAGGCTTGGTGCAATCACCTCAAGCGGCGAGTTAGTTGGTCTTCTTGATAGCGATGATAAAGATATTCGTATGGCCATCGTGCAGGCCCTGGCGGGACGAAACGAATTAGTCGTGTTGCGTGCGGTACTGAGAGCGTACAAGCATGAGCAAGACGAGGATGTTCGCAAGGCATTTCGAGAGAGTCACTGGGTGACAAGAGATAGAAAGAGCGAAATGCCGCAACGCGAAGAGAAGGAGTAGAAGTGTTTGCTCTAGAACTCGATTTTCATGATGGAATCAGTCCCCCCGAAACGATCCTTGTTCGGCGAGTGAATGCCGTTGTCGGAAGTAGCGATCTGGCACACGTAGTGATCGAAGGAGCTACTTCGAGTCTTTGTGAGTTACGACTCGTGCGTGGGCTCGGCCGAGAATTCGGTTGCTACCCTGTAAAACGACGCGGGCAAGATTTTTCACCACCATCATTTGTTGAAGGAGCACATCAGGATTCCACCAATATTCAGCTTGGTGATGTGAGTGTTCAAGTTACGGCTTTAGATGGAGACCTGGCTGTAGTTCCCGATGAATATTTCGATAGCGCAGCAATTCGAATTTTTCGAAGAGCTCTCACCACATCAAGTCCCGTATTTCCAGCGGTTGCGGTCCTTGGCGCGAAGCCCGTGTTTGTATCTTTTCACGAGTCTTCGCCTCTGCTTGTAGGGCGTTCGAGAAACTGCGGATTGCGACTTGATGCCTCAGATGTGTCTTCGGAACACGCGAGGATCGGCCTAGATGATGATTCGATTTGGGTTGAAGATTTGGGAAGTACGAACGGGACTTTTGTAGGTGGTGAGGCGGTTAGCGGGCGACGCTATATTCAGTCCGGTGAGCGAATTACTTTGGGCTCAGAGTTCTCACTCGTGCCGGTGGTAAATAGCGATGAAGTTTCGTCACTCACTTCTGAAGCTGTGGTTACGACAGATCCAACCGTAGTCAAGTCTTTCCCTTGTATCGTTACGTCTAGTAAGGCTGTTCGGCCTTCTCGCTTTCCTCTTAGGGAAGGAGCAAGGGTGAGGGTTGGCCGAGATCCAGCGAACGATATTTGGGTCAGTGCTGCACATGTTTCTCGTAGTCATGTAGAGATTTGTTGGAACGGCGGCGAGACATTTGAAATTATGGATTCCAGCTCAAATGGAACTTTTGTTGCTGAGACAAGACTTGTGCACGGTGAGCGAAAAGAGTTTTCCAATTCGTTTACAGAGATCGATTTATGTTCTGACGTGATTTTAGCGGTTTGTTTCGATGAAATTGAAGAAGGTCGATTCTTTAGTGAAGAAGTC
Source organism: bacterium (assembly GCA_003230795.1). Classification (GTDB taxonomy): domain Bacteria; phylum Bdellovibrionota_C; class UBA2361; order SZUA-149; family SZUA-149; genus SZUA-149. Next base: position 2,553 of record QIGM01000016.1, on the reverse strand, counting down.
GATAATATTGATGCGCCTCCTAAGGCGGATCCTTTAGATGAGACTCGAAGAACTTACTTAGAGCCAGATGAAGGAAAGGAACAACAGAGAGCATTGGAGCGAGCGGTTGGTCTTGGTTCCGAGTATACCAGTGAGGACGATACTAATTCGGAAGCTGGAGTCTTTGAGAAAATGGCCCAGATTCAAGCGAATCGAGCACAAACTCCGGAGCTAGACGCATCTGAATATTTTGACGTGGATACATCACTAGATGCGGCAGAAGTGGCTGCGGTGAGTGCTGGGCCTCTTGAGTCGGTATTGGGTGCGAGAGAGCTTGCGGTTGGCCAAACAGAGTTTGAGCGATATCAGCAGGAGCAGGAATTTCGCACTGAGGAGCTTCTTGAGGTAGAGTCTGACTACAGCCTAATTTCAGCGGCTGACGAGGAAGACGATTTTCTCGAGGGCTCGCTTGCGAGTGGGGTGACAAGACCGATTTTAGCCTTTGGAATATTTGCGCTCGTAGTATTTGTGGTCTTTTTATGTGTGGTAATTTTTTCAAACAATCCTTTATTCTATTAGGGCCTTTGTTCTATTAGGGTTTGTTTGTCGCGGTTTTATTGAAGCGAACAGGACTTAATCATGACGACTGAAGAAACAGAATTAACGTTTGTCCGATGCCCGAGCTGCAGAAGCCTTGTGCCTGCAGTTGCGACGAGATGCCGAATGTGTGGCCACACTTTTGACGGGGTAGTGGAAGCATCCGAGGATGAAGGACGATCTTCTCAACAATCGAAGAGCCGAGTTCGGCAACGAACAATGTCAGTATCTCGAGACGAGATTGGCGAGGTTATGCAATCTGACACGCCAACTGAAGTCGATCAGCAATCTGATACGCAAGAGCCCGATGCGAATTTCTCTTTTCAAGATCGATTCTCTGAAGACGAGGCGCCGGTTGACGAGGGACTGGTCGATGAGGGATTGGCCGGCGATGCGAACGGAGACTTTGACCCAATGGCTGAGCTTTTTGGGGAGAATCGAGGCACCGATTCCGATTCAAGTTCCACTGAAGATTTTAAAGCCAATGATGCGGGTAGTGCAGACGTTGGGCCGGAAAGCGAGGATTCGAACGAACTTTTCGAATCCTCGTCGGAGGAAGAAGATAGCACGCTTCTCGGAGCACCTGTCTTTGCAGAGACCGAGGATGACGCTGAAATAGTTAAACAAGATTCTGCAACTGGTAAAGAAGCGGATGTTTCAGACCTCGCGTCGAGGGAAGACTCAGTTACGGATGAGTCTGAGTCTGTACAGGCTGAAGGCGGGGAAAGGAAGAAAAAGCGTCGTCGTCGTCGTAGAAAAAAGAAGCCGTCGCCAGAACAGGATGGTGATGCCGAGACTTCTGATGGGTCAGACGCAGAGGTTGCAGCAGCCGTAGGGTCATCGATTGAAGAAAGCCCGGTTGAGCAAATTGCTGTAGATTTTGTCGAAGAGTCGCAGGAATCTAGTACTGGGGCAGCTAGTGTTGAAGAAGACTCAACACAGGGACTAGAGAAAGAAGAAAAGGTTGAAGAAACATTTTTTAAAGAGGAACAAGACATGACAACGCAAGATGTAGTTGGGGAACAGACTAATTCTATATCACCTGCCCAGGCCGCCAGCGCTCCGGAAGTGAGCGGAGAGGACGCAGGTTCTCTGGTAGGCTGGCTTGTTACCTACGGCCCTAATGGTAAGGGTGACAGTATCGAGGTGCGAAGTGGGCGATTCTTTATCGGTCGTCAGAAGCTACGTGAGAATGACATGGTAATTGGAGATTCTGCGCTTTCAACTCCGCATTGCTTAGTGTCTGCTGAGATGGGTAATGGTATCCAAGTGCAGGACCTCATGAGCGAACAAGGAACTTTCATTAAGAAATCCGGTGCTAGCGAATTTGTTCGAACTGAGAATGTCTCTCTGATTCAACACGGAGATACTTTGCGCTTTGGTGCGTATGAACTACTAGTATGTTTGATTCCGTAACGTGTGCGAATGGGTCTGAATAGTGCGAACGCGGTAAGAAAATTCATACCTCTGAGCATGAGGGCGTTAGGTCTCGTCCTTTTGTTCTCGCTTTTAGCGTGTGGTTCGGAAACCGAAGTGCTTTCAGGTCTCAACTCTCAGCAGTCGATGGAAGCGGTCGTCTACCTCTCTAAGGGGGGCGTTACGGCAAGCAGGCTAAAAACATCTAGCGGTCGTAAGGAACTTTATCAGGTGCGTGTGTCTCAACAAGATGAGGCACGAGCATTTGTCATCTTGCATGAGTACGGCCTTCCCAAGCGATCCGAGGATTCGATAGACGAGTTTACTCGGGCACAAGGATTTGCTCCGAATTCTTCGCAGATGGAAAATTTAAGGCTCGACCATGCGCTTGGGCTTCGCATTGAACAGTTGCTTACTAATTTGCCGGGAGTTGTTGGAGTCAAAGTTCTTGTTCGAGCGAATCTTCATACAGCATCATTCACCAATAGGCGTGGGAAAGCAGCAGGGAAAGATCAAGCAGGTGCCTCGGTAGTAATTAGATACGTGTCAAATGCGAATGCC
>QIGM01000251.1 GCA_003230795.1 bacterium | reverse complement strand
CGTAGACAGCTATCGAACGAGTGGACGTTCGGAGTATCGCATGCTGCTGCTCCAGGGCTCTCTCTCCCCTATCGCATCTGAATGTATCGAAATAAATCGAACTCAACGCAACAGTGGTTACATTAAGGGACGAATCGCAGGGCTCACGCGCACAATTAAAGAATACGAAGAGATGCCGTATGGTCAGGCGAGAGATAGCACGAAAGAACAACTTGAGTCGATTAAGAAAAACCGAGACTCTCTTAACGAATCGTTGCTTACGAAGGTCCATGAGAAAGAGATTGTCTTGAGAGAAGAACGGCTTGCGGGGCTTCTTCCAAATCCAGGCCTTCAAGAGCTGGTGCTTGAGGCTTTTAGAGACCCGAATATGGATATCCGAGGCTACGCCGAAGGATTAGCCGCGACTGAAGTGCAGCGCCTAAAGTATTCTTCGGGTGCAGAGGCTGGTGGTCGAGATCCTGCGGTTGTTCGCGCAAGGCTGCGCGAGATATTTGAGCACTACAGCTCCTTAGAAGGCGAAGAGAAGTTCTCAGAACGATGGTTTCCCGAAAAATACCAGTCGCAAGACTCCGGTCGGGCTTTCTTTAAGATCTCTCGTAAGCCTGATGCGGGCACGGCTGTCGATGTGTATGCTGATGAGGAAATAGACTTCCTTGTTGACCTCCTAACCGAATACGACTCTAGCCTAGGGCTTGTTCCTGGTGACACCTACGACGGTCGAGATACTGAAGTCCTAGAACTAAAAGACGTAAAGCAGGAGCTTGGCGCAATTGCCCACACAAGAGAAGCACTGAAGACACTAGTTCAGAGCTACAGGAGGGAAGTTACAGAGAAACAAGCAGCCTTGTTTCAAGGACAAACGCTACCAGAGAAAGAGCTTCTCGCCATGCAGCGTAAGGTTCTGGGCTCTGCCCAAGCGCTTCTAAGCGATAGTAAACTACTCGCCGTTAGCTCCGAAGCGATTTCGGAAGAACTGGGAATGCTAAGTGACCAGCTACTCAGGGCGACAGAGCAAAAAGATCCTGCCCTCACCGCACTGCTAATCAATTCCATTGTCGGCAGGAGTAGTGATTTGGCCGCCGATAGCGTCGGTGCCTATGTAAGGACGAATCCAGAATTGGAATCGTTTAGCGAAACATATCGCTCGCTCGGCATGGATTTCAAAAAAGCCTTTCCTGAAATTGGCGAGACTAGTTTAGCGCTTCGTTGCAGAGAGGAGCGGCGTCATGGCTACGCCAAGGTAGTTCGTGAAGAAGGAAGGTTTCGTAGGAGAGTTCAGGGATTAGAGGAGAAGGCGCTCCATGCAGTAAGAGCGTATTCTCCTAATTATCAATACAATAAAATTGCCCCCGAAGCTGTGAGAATATTCGTCGCCGCGCAAGGCGCAGAAGATCCCAAATCGACCTTCGCGATTCTTTCGCAGCGTTTTCTTTCTTCGGAGAAAATCAGCTACGAGGATGGCAAATCCTTCAAAGGCTACTTCGCGAAGCTTCGCCCGATGCTTAGAGATACTGCTGACTACCGCAGAAGAGATAAAACTTGGCCTGATTTGGAAAAGTTTTCTAAGTCCTACGAAGAATACTCAGAGGCGAGAGCTGCTGGGCTGCGAAGTGGACAACAGTTTTTTGCAGACAGAAGATTTCTTGCCGGAGACGTCTCCTCCTTCATTCAAGAAACTCACACTGACTCCTGGGGAAAAGGATGGCGAGACCAGGAAGCTGGTCGCTACGATGCTTGGACCAGACTTCAAGAGGAGAGAAACAAAGGCTTTGGCGATCGATTCTACGATCGCGTTGGAAAACCACTATCTGAAGCTCCCGGTAAGCTCATGGAGGCAATAAGATACGTTGACTACTCGCTGGATTCTGGGGCCGCCTGGCTGACCGGCGACAGTGAGCGCTTGGCCAGAATCGGAGAAAAAATTTACCGACAATCGCGTGAGAGCTACTACCAGCGAGGTTACTCAATTTACGGTAGTGACAAAGAGCTTGCGGAATCCGGTAACGCGAGCCTCTACGTAAACAGCAATCCTGTTGTCCAGCTTGGCGCCGTGATTGATGGCGCTTTTACTAGCTTTGATGTCATCACAGACGAAGTCTACGTCGGCATGCATGGCGGAGAGCATGTTGATGCGATGCGGGCTGCGCAATTTAACGCGAAAGATAAAGATCTCTACGAAAATGTGCAGATTACCTCTGAGGTGCTGCAGATAATTGGTGATGTCGCACTCATTTACTACACCGGCGGAGCCGGAGCGATGCGCTCGAGTAGCGCTCACGCCGCAAAAAACTTGGCGGCTGTGCGGCGGGCGGCAGCGGTCAATTCTTTAAAGTGGGGCGCAGGCTTTGGTGGTGGACTCGCAGTTGGATTCGAACTTCAACGAGACGATCGAGATTTCCTCAGTAAGCGTTTTCTATCGTCAGTCCTTAAGAACACCAAGTTCTCTCTTACCTTTGGAGCCGCCACCGGGGCAACTCGTTTCGGCGTAAATAGTTACGCAGGTGCACGGATAGCCGGTGCGCGTTCCGCGCGAGATATTGCTCAGGCTGAAAAGCTCATGAGAGCAACCCAAGATGCCTTAAAAATGGTCGAGCTACTTGACGCGACCATCGATATGCACGAGGTCGTTAAGCAGTCAGAGACAGTCTTCAAAGACGGCTACTCGCACAGCAAAGCGTTAGGCTACGCTGTGCTTCTCGCCGGTGCGAGCCTCGACTTCTTCGATAACGTTAATCTCCGGTCCAGTTTTGGATCCAGTTCTACTGCCATTGATGCACTCTTAGAGCGGAGTGGCTTGGATGAGAACAGCCCCGATAGAAATCTCAGTGCTGTGAGTGATATTGATTCTGTCGCTCTCTGCAGCGATGAGTTCATGCTCGACCTAATCAGTCGATCAGAAGAAGCCGAGCTGAGCCCTGAGCAGCAAGCGCAAGAAGGTACGGCGCTTTCAGTGACCGATGATCGCACCGGCATGCGATTGGTCGATAGAAATCTTTCTCAACGCGAACAAGAAGCTATTATCTCATCTTACCGGATCTACGATACTGCTCTCGGCGTTACCGGAGACCCAAGTATTGCCCTCCAACGACAAATCACCTTCCTTGGCGAGCACGAGCTTACGCTTGATCTTCGCTCCGAGAACCCAAAAGTGACACGACGCACTGCGGACAACTCTACCGCTGCGACAGAGATTACGGAGTTTATCAAAAAATCCGATCAGCGCGTTGTTGCTCGATTTGAGGAGGCTTACCAGGAGGCAAATCAACGTGGTATCCTTGGTGAAAAAGTTGAAGACGTGCTTTCGTCGACATCTGGATTCCTCAGTGCTCAAGGCGTAGAACACGAAATAGTTGACGGAAAAGTTGTAGTCTCTACTGAAGGCAGAAGTCTGCTAAATCGTCGAGCAGCTCACTACGCAAAACTTGGGAAAGAGGTGGTATTTTTACCCGAGAACTTCCTGCGTCGCGCAGTTGGATTATCGCCAGAACTCACCCCTAGCGATTCTCAAATTGAAATCAACGCCACTGAAATGCACGCCACAACTACGGGGAGAAGAGAATACGAAAATGCCGTACTCGCTCCTCTTCTGCAGAACATACCATCTGGCGGGCTCCCCGCGACTGTGCTTCGTGCACAATACGCATCGGCAAGCAGCAGCTCCGGCAGGGTATCTGAGTTAGCAGGAGATTTTCATGGGCTAGTAGTTGAGTCTAATCAGCTGATGGACGCGCTTGATACAATTGGGAGCGAACAGACGCTTGCGAGCATCTCTCAAGGTCTTGAGGCTCGGGTGCAGGAAATTCGTGAAGGTGGACTTAATTCCTTACAGAACCTACTGGTCGAAATTTCTAGCGATACCCAAGGCTCTCTTCGCTTCGACGCCCCAATGCTAAAAAACGGCAAACACATGCTACGCGCTCGTTTCAAAGGCCGACAAGGAGAAGTTGTATTCAACCTCTGCGTTGCTGACGGAGCGGGCATGCAAGAGCTGTTCTATGCGGGTACGTTTAATAGCCAAGAGGCGAAAGCGAGTTACCAAGCCTTAGCAATGGAGAAGCTTGGAGAATTGGGCACAGCGCTTGATGGCATAGCGAAACCACTTAATTCGCTCGAAGCAAGACTCCAAGCAAATGCCACACAAAGTGGCGGAACTCTCGATGAGCAAAGAGTTGCACTGCTCAGTGCCTTAGAATCAATACCGGACGTAAATTTTGACCGTGGCTCTGATAATACGCTGAGATACACCTACGCTGCTCTCGGTATGACTGCAGCGATTACCCTACTCAGCAGCAGTGCAGCGGCAAGCCGCCCCATAGAGGAGCCGACACCGGAGGAGCACACGCCGACTCCTGAGACAAGGATTACGCGAGGCAAAACTCAGGTGGCACAATCTTCATCTACGGGGTTGGTGCTGCCACAAGTAAAGGGTGTCGAGGTTCTGCAAAATCTGGACTCGATAGACTACTCTGAATTCGACGAGACTGCGCAGGCACATTTACGAGCGATTGAGCATCTCTACGATGCCAAGGCGTCCTATGATTGGCCTTTAACGAAGTATGTTCAACGCTTCGGCATAGAAGATCAAAAGCTATTAACGGCGATCGCGATAGAAGTTGCGAAACGAAATCCAGAGCGAACTTCCCACACAGTAAAGAGTT
>QIGM01000462.1 GCA_003230795.1 bacterium | reverse complement strand
TCGGCATCCGACTTCTTCGAGGTTGCCTCACTTCCACCAAGCGCCTGTTGTGCACGAAATCGACCGGTTTCGGTTGGGCCACTTTCATCGGCGGTGAGGATTCTCTCAGGGCGTTCTGCCCCACTGCTCCCCTTGTTACGCTTAGACTTCTGTCGGAATGCGTCTACAAAAAAGGCGATAGCGATGAATCCGATTATGAGCACTATTGCGAAATTCATGAAATATCCACTCTACTCAGTCTACTTCGTTAACTCTTGGGGTTGATCCGGTGTCTCATATTCCTTAACCACATCTCCGGCTCCTTCCACGTCACCCGCTTCAACTGACCCAGTCTCTGGGAAGTCGAAATGCTTCCCTGTTTTCTTCTCCTGCTTAGGAGGTTTGATACAGGGGCCTTCGTAGTGAATTGTTACGCCACTTGCGTGCGCGTAGCAGGCGCTTGCGAAAGTCTGCTTATTGCACGAACACACTGGACTATCCTCAAGCGGACAGTTCTGTGGTTGCAGGCGGCAGGCGCCAACAGCATCGAAGCCGCCGCAGCCTGTTCCTGTTCCTAGGTCGCAAAACATTCCGGATGGGCAGGGAAACTTCGCGGGTCCACCACAGTCAATGACTATTCTGCTTGGCTTCCTCTCGCAGCCGATAGCTATCAGCAGCGCCAAGAGACAGGCGGCTCTTAGCGGAGCTGCCCAAATATTAAGAGAGAAGATTTTAGTAACGTGAGATCGCATAAGAAGCTTTTTCGTTAAGACGCTAGTGCCTTCGATTCTGTAAGCGTTCAGGGTGTAAATAATTCCTTTAGTAATCGGCCTACTTAAAAAGCGCTGCTTTGCCAGTTCGAATGGTCAAAAGCTGATCGCTTTTGGCAGTCTTGTTGAACGCTTACTCTTTGTCACCCCCGGAATTGCTACGCAATTCGCCCCCTGAGGGGGCTACTCAGGTAAAATATATACCTCAACGCATACTCGATTCTTAACGAGAAGGGTCGCTTTTCGCAAGATCTTCTGTGCGAGAAGATTGTAGGCGCTCGCTAAGCACGGAGAAAAGCACGGAGAAGGGGTCTGTGTCTGAATCTTGGGTTTTAGTTTTGATAGCTTCTATTGCCTTCGTGTACTCCGGTAGTGAGTATTCTAAATTCTTCAGTAAGTCATCAAAGAGCCAGAGTCTATCGAGGTAGACTGCTTGGGCAAGAAGCACAGCATTGTTGACCTTTGTTACGGCGTTATTATAGCGGTTTGTCTTGAGCTGAGGCTTTAGCGCTGTCCATTCTTCTTTCAGTGACTTAAAGAGTTCCTCTCTCTTTTTGAGCTTGATGGCATCGTCTTCTTTCTTCTGGTCATTTTTGGGCTCGAGATAGAACTTCTCAAGACGTTCCCTCGCAGCACTAATGAAGCGCGCATAAATCAATTCGTCGTGCCAGCGATGACGAGCCTCTACGGCGTTCTCGCTTTCTACTCCATCCCGTTGCTCGAAAAACTGAATCACGCCAACAGAACCGAAGGCGTTTGCAAGCGACTCATTAAAGCCAACGTGGTTCTTGATCCATACTGTGTTGTGAAGCAACTCATGAATAACTGTGTTCGCAAGCGAAATGTCGTCGTAGGCCAAGAGTGTCGACAAGAGAGGATCGTCAAACCATCCGAGTGTGCTAAACGCTGGGCTTGGTCGAAGAAAAATGTCATAGCCTTCATCTGACAGCTCCTTCGCTTCAGCTATGCCGTCCTCTTTCTCAAAAAATCCTTTGTAAGGAAGTCGTCCGACGATCGGGAACCACCAGGTGTGGTAGGCGAGCTGTAGTTTTGGGCTCGCGCTTAAGACCCAAACAAGAACGTCTCTATCGATCTCCGAGTATTCACTGTAGCTACCGCCGACATTGAGTCCCATTCCTTTGGCAAACTCTCGCGCCTCTACGACAAGCGCGAGTTTTCTTGCCAATTCCGGGTCCGTGTTCGGATCTGCAATGAGTGAGGCGATATCCTGCTTTCGCCAAAGGATTCCAGCCTCTTCCCATCCGGCGCGCATGATGTAGATCGGAGAGCAGCCATTCGTGGCAAATAGCAATAACGCGAGGCAGAGAAGATGCAGCTTTTTCATCTACCTAGCTAGCCGGAGCAACAGTTCCCGGATCGGGTATGGTCTGAATGCTCGCAGGATCCACGCCAAGGGCCTGGGCGAGTAAGCTCGGTCCGTCCGGCGCGAAGATATCAATGCCAAGAAGAGTAGCCACAATAACTTCACCGCTGACGTCATAACCTGATTCGTTGGGGTGTATGCCTTCTGGTTGATTGAGAAGGAAACACGGCGTAACCCCGCGGCAGGTGTTGGAGTAGGCGTGTTGTATGTCAGCAAAGGCTATATCATTAATGACTGCCAGAGTTGCTAACACCCCGTTGTAAGGATTGATGAGAAGATTCAGCCCCGAATCGTCGCAACACGTTTCTGGAATGCCGGCAAGAACAGGCACGCTTCCAGTCGCCCGAGCGATGTTAATCATTGTCTGCACTGAGCGTTGGTAGTCTGTGGTAAGCACTTGATCGATCGCGTCATTGGTGCCGCCTGAGATAATGACAACATCTGGTCTGCGTTCTGGTTGAGTTTGGGCAAAGCGCACCAAACCTTGAGTTGCGAGGCGCTCTCCAGGTTCGCCGAGATTCGATACAGGCAAACCGAGTAGAAGCTCGATGCGTAAGGGGTAGCCAGCTTCTCCTGCTGGGGTGCCCACAAACTCTACGTCTTCGCCTGGAAAGATAAAATCGCCAACACCTCGTGTGAGGCTGTCACCGAAGGCGTCAGTTTCTACTGAGCCATTTCCGTTAAGGTCACCAATGAGAGGGGGCGGGAGTGCAGCAGGAGCTTCTTCCTCCATCGAGCCAGTGTCAGTCGAACCAGTGTCAGTCGAACCAGTGTCAGTCGAACCAGTGTCAGTCGAAGTGTCTTGAGCTATTGCCGGGCGCACCCCGATGCTAAGTACACCTGTGCTAAGCAGCGACAAGGCAAGAAAGAAGAGAGCGATAACAGTTGTCGTGCTGCGGAGAAAGAGACGAAGTGGTCGTATCATGTGAAACATTCCCGTAAGGACGAGCTTTATAGAATAACGGTGAGACAAACTGCTCGGGATCTATACCACGATCTCGGCAGTCTGCTCCAGTGTCTGACCGAATTCTTTAAGCCGCTATTCTGTGCTGTGCTTATCCCTTGCTGGCACGCAGCGAAATATGCAGGGCAATCATTCCCAGTAAATAGGCCGAGATTGCAGTAAGTAGCGCTGCGGTAAATCCAGCGAATACTGCAATAAATACCGTTGAGGCGGAGCCAATCACGGTAAAGTAGCCGTTCATTCCCCAGGCCCAAGCAGTTGCTTTTCGTAGCTGCTCTTCGTTCACGCTGGTCTCTCGAATGAGACGAAGACCAATTGGGAATGGCATTCCCATGATAACACCGAGAGGTAACAGCAGAAGAGAAGCAATCGCTACGCGGAAAGGGAATTCTAGCAGCAGGTATTTATCAAATACGAGTGGCGAGATGAAAGCTTCAACAAGCGCCGCAGCTGCGACAAGAGGGATTACGCAAAGTAGCGCAGACCCGGCATCCTTTGGAAATACCTTTCCACTGAAAATACTACCAATTCCCGCGCCGCAAAGGAGCACGACAAGCACGGTAATAATGGAGTAGGCCGGGTTTCCGAGAAAGAGCACGTATCGTTTCATCAAACAGATTTCGATAACGATGAAGCCAAAACCAAGTGCCGCAAAATACGCGAGCAATCCGCGAAACCCTGGTTGAGAAACTGACTTACGCGCGAATAGTAGCAGTGGAACGGCAACGAATAGTAAGGAGAGTAAGGCAGACTCTGCAAGAATCGCCAGGTAAGGAAACTCACCTCGAGGAATAATGCCACGCCATTTCTGTGCTTCTCGGAACTTGAATTCAGCGGGAAGCTCAGGCGAAAGCTGTTGCTTACCAAAGAGCAGGAAGTGCTCGATGAACGGCTTGTCGTCGGTTGGAGGACTGAGGCGGACTCCTAGAGACTCGTAATATTGCTCAAGGTTCGTCGGATCGGTTTGCGCTATTTTGCGGTAGAGAGAGTCGGAGTCTTGAACACGAATCGGATTCCAAAGATACATTCGGCCTTCTTGAAGCGGACGGCCTTCAAGGTAGGAAGTCATTCGAGTGATCTCTTCTTCTGTCCACGGGGAGTTCTTGAGAAAGAAACCATCGAAGTAAGGCACTTCTCCGGAGCTAATAAGAATGTGACTTTCGGGATTCTCCACTCCTCGCTCATGAAGCACTTCAAGAACGGTAATCAAGATCCGCAAGGCAGCGCCCCGGTGAAGGGCAAGCACGCCGTTCGGGGTTAGATGCTCAAGGTAGTCATCAATTGCTTCTTTGGTCATTAAGAAAGCAGCAGAGAGATTTAGAGCTCCGGCGTTCATTGCGACAGGCGTGTAGTTATTTACCGACTGAATTATATCGTATGCTCCTTTCGGCTGACGTCGAAGAAACGATCGTCCTTCGTCGTTATGGAGCGAGACTTTCTCATGTTGGTAGAGGCGCCCCATATACTTTGAGTAGCGTTCTTCGTTAACAAGCTTAACGATAGAAGGGTCCATTTCGACGGCATCAACATGAGCTGCTCCGTGAGAGAGCGCAAATAACACTTCCTTACCGC
>QIGM01000270.1 GCA_003230795.1 bacterium | reverse complement strand
AACCAACCGCTCGCGTACGGCGTTGCCGCCTTTAGTTTGCATCCTAGAGCTGAGAATGTGTTCAATTTCTTAGTCTCGATGACACTGAATCCACGCTCGAAGTCGCTTCTGCACGCTGAAACGATCCTGAGCATTGAACGCTCCACTAATCATAGCTATCTAAATCATGTTCTCTAGTAACAACGAGAAAGGCTCTGGCATGCTGCTGATGCTCTTCACTGGGGCAATCCTTCTCTCTCTACTGGCGTTTAGCTACCGACCCGTACTCGAACGGAGAAGCTTCGTTAGAAATTGATACTCTCGTCCGAGCAAATGCATCCTTGGAGCAATTACCGAATTGGGCGCAACTTCAACAGTATCCAGAACTACCCTGCCCACGCTGGTCTGCGAATAGGAAACTGTCTACACTCCTTTCTTCTAGAAGCTGCGACACCAAGTTACTGAAAATCGTTTCTTCAGCTTTCGTGCCAGGCAATCTCCTAGCAGACGAACTAATCATAGCTCCTGGCTCAAATGAAAATTTTCGTTTGGCCGTCACGGGTTCAATCCATATAGGCGACGTGCTGCTAATAGATAATCCTCACACGGCAAGCATGGAGATAATCGCTGGAGGCAGTATTACTATCGAAAAACTTTCCATTCAGCAGGACACCCCGAACTTCCTATCAATAGAATCACGCAGAGGCGAAATATCGCTCAGCTTGCTACCATCAAACATCAGCCTTTGTGACACCCAGGCGGCGCCCAACATCATGAAGCTATTCCTCTCGGCAGAAAGTGGTATTTCATTGGCGGCTCTACGCTTGGATGGTCCAAGGCGCATCGGATGCCCTCCGCCACGAGATCCCTACTATTGGCCTAGGCGTCTACTGCTCGGTATACATCAGAGGAGAGAAGCCACAGACGGCAGCTGAGTTTAGGCAGAGCCTTCTAGACACCACCGCACATATTCGGTAATACTCCAGTATCGTAAAGATTTAGCAGAATTTTCTCTCAATTGAGCCTAGCATACTTCAAAGATACCTTATGAGCGGTCAAAAAGTACTAATTGTTGACGATGACTACGATACCCGTACCGTTGTTAAAACTATTCTTGTCGGAAGTGGGTACGAGGTAGAAGAGGCCGACAGCGGTCAAGCTGCACTGGATGCGCTTGAAAACTTTGACCCAGAGCTCATTGTGCTGGATGTAATGATGCCCGGCATGTCTGGATACGATGTTGTTGTGCACTTAAAGCAAAAGCCCGAAACGCAGAATATTCCTATCATCATGCTCACCGCAAAAAGCGAGCCTGAAGATTTGATCACCGGCTACAAGGACTACGCAGTCGATTATTACATTCCAAAGCCTTTCACTACTCGACAACTACTCTCTGGTATTGAGCTAATTATTGGCCCTGAGGATGGGACGGAAAGCGACGGAAGTCCCGAACAGTAGCAATGTCTTTATTCGTTACACTCGAAGGTATCGAAGGCTCCGGCAAATCCACGCTACAGCAGAAGCTTAGTCAGGCGCTCACAGCAAAAAATCATGACGTGACAAGCACTAGAGAGCCTGGGGCAACGCCTCTCGGTGCTCGTATTCGCTCACTCATCCTTGACTCCAGCCTTGAAAAAATTTCTTCACAAGCTGAGCTGCTACTTTTTAGCGCCGATCGAGCGGAACACGTAGAGAAGGTTCTACGCCCTGCGCTTGCAAGTGGGTCTATTGTAATCTGCGACCGCTATCTTCATTCTACACTCGCCTACCAGGGTTACGGCCGAGAACTACCGCTTTCCTCACTCCGCGGTCCAATTGAGTTTGCCACCAATGGCCTGACCCCAGACCTAGTGCTCCTCCTCGACTTAGAGCCGCTTGAAGGACTGAAACGAGCACGAATGAGAGCGGAAGCCTCAGCCGACAAGGAAAGTTCAGAATGGACTCGGTTTGAAGAAGAAGAGCTCGCGTTTCATACACGGGTTCGCCGAGGCTTCCTTGAACTCGCAAAAGAAGAAGCAGAAACATTTGCAATCCTTGATGCCTCGCAAACACCAGACGAAATTGCATCTCGAGCCCTAGAGTATATCAACGCTCGACTGGAGTCCTCATGAGCAATGTCTTCGCAGGAATTTTAGGACATCAAGCTCAGAAAGAGCAGTTACTTGCGCTGAAGGCGGGAAACGCCGTACCGCATGCGCTTCTCTTTTCAGGACCCTCAGGCATAGGCAAACGAACACTAGCTCAGGCGTTTAGCGCAGCCCTGCTCACACGAGATGGAGACATCCAAGCGCAGGCAAAGCTCCTACAACGGGGAAACCATCCAGACTTTCATCCAGTGTACCGTGACCCGGAAAAGAAAGATCTTAGTGTCGACAGGATTCGCAACGTCTGTACTAAGCTCCAGCTAAAGCCCTATTCCTCCGCCGCCTCAGTCGCCCTTATCGATAATGCTGAGGAAATGACGATTGCTGCAAGTAACGCTCTTTTAATGACGCTCGAAGAGCCACCCGCTCACGGCTTCATTATTCTAATCAGTAAATCTCCTCACCGCCTTCCCGATACTATTATCTCACGATGCCAGGCGATGCATTTCGCCTCCTTGCCAGCAAACGACCTCGAAGCGGTTTTAAAGAAGATCCTTCCCTCATCGCCTGAAATTCACAAAGAGTTGCTAAAGTTCACTGAAGGCTCACTTGCTGCGCTTGGTCTCGAAAAATGCATTAACCCGGTGACCCGGCTCCCCCATGACGAAGCACAGTTGCTCGAACAGTGTAAGTTTTTCCTAAAAGAAAGTGCGCGACTCTCTAGAATGATAGAGCGCGCTTTTGCTGGCAGCGGCGGAGAGAGTGGAATCACATCCGTTGCCTCCGATTTGGCCGCGGAGAAAGAATCTCTTCCGCTCGTCTGGCAATTGATTCGCCAGCAAGCACGCTCCGCTTTACGCAATAGTGCGACCAAGATGCCTCAACTAAACGTTAGTGCTCAAGCAGAGCTAATACTAGATGCAATCGACTCAGCCGAACGCTCAAGCGAACGATCGCTTAACCCACAATTACAAATTAGCTCTATCCTGCTCAAGGCTGGAGAAGCTCTCAGAGCTTAAGGCCTAAACTACTCGTCTGAACCCTCAACCATTTCCTTCTCAAGCACCTTATAGAGCGGCTCCGGCTTAGAAAAGCTGGTGCCGGGCTGCAAATCACTCATTTTCCAGCGATCAACACCCTGCACCTCGGCCTCGGTTTTTGTATAGCGCAAGACTGGATACGAATCATCGCCCTCAATTCGAGTTTCAGTTACCGATTCACCAAAGAGCTTATCGGTCCCACCAAAAAACTCATGAACCTTTTGGGAACTATGAGGAAGCACAGGCGCGAAAAGCATTTTCAAAGAATCTATCGCTCGCATGGCGACAAAAATCGCAGTTCCTGCTTTTTCTGGATCCGTTTTAAACACAGTCCAAGGCGCTTTCTCATCCAAGTATTTGTTTACATCCCGTGTCAACGACATCGCTCCCTTAAGCGCATCCCGCAATCGCACCTCTTCGTAGGACTTCGAAACGGTGTCAAAACCAGCTTCGATTTTCGCAAGCAGTGCCTTATCCACGTCATCGAGTTCCATAGGCGTAGGGACCAAGCCATCATAGCGCTTGTAAGCAAAGCCGAGCACCCGATTGACCAAATTACCCCAGGCAGCAACTAACTCTCCGTTGTTTCGGGCTATCAACTCATCCCAAGAAAAATTCGCATCTTTCGTTTCAGGAAAAATACTCGCTAGATAATAGCGCACAGTATCGGCGTCGAAGGTGTCTAGAACCTGCAGTAACCAAACCGCTAGCCCCCGACTCGTCGAGAACTTTTCGCCATCTATATTTAGAAACTGGTTCGCAGGCACGTCATAGGGCAAATTTAGCTCCGGATCGAAGGCCATTAACTCAAGCGGCCAAATCACCGTATGAAACGGGACGTTGTCTTTACCGATGAAGTAGAAACCTTGAGCCTCTTTGTTCTTCCACCAGTTCTTCCAGGCGTCTTCATCTTCAATGATAGCGCTCCACTCTCGAGAAGCGCTAAGATAGCCAATCACCGCATCAAACCAAACGTAGATTACCTTATCTTCCCACCCTGCCTCAGGCACGGGAACACCCCAGTCGATATCACGCGTAATTGCTCTCTGCCCCAAACCTTCTTCAAGCATAGACTGAGTAAAGTTCTTCACATGGGGACGCCAATGTGACTGCTTGGACACGTAGTCGAGAACTTGCTGATTATATTTCGACATCTGGAAGAAATAATGATCCGTATCGCGGAGCACCGGAGTAGTCTCGGAGATAAGCGACATCGGCTCAGTAAGCTCTTTAGCTTCAAAGGTCTTGCCGCATTTCTCGCACTGGTCTCCACGTGCTTGGTCGTACTCGCAAAAAGGGCAGGTCCCGCGCACGTAGCGATCGGGCAAGAACATTTTTTCAGTCTCATCGAAGAACTGTTGCTGCGTGCCGACCAGCAAGTCGCCCTGCTCTCGCAATTTGGTGAATATTTCACCGGTCTGCGCAATATGATTTTTGGTATGAGTATGGGTGAACAAATCGAAACTTATACCAAGGCGAGTCCAGCCTTCGAGAAATCGAGCGTGGTATCTTTTCACCACCTCGTACGGATGAAGATCCTCTTGTTTAGCTTTCAAGGTAATTGGTGTCCCGTGCGCGTCCGAACCAGACACCATCAAGACATCATTACCCCGCAGTCGGTGGTAACGTGCAAAGATATCAGACGGAAGATAGGCCCCCGCAACATGTCCAAGATGTAAATCCCCGTTTGCATAGGGCCAGGCTACAAAAACGCCGATAGGTCGAGACACGAAAACACTCCAAATACAGTTAAACGGATTCTGCGAGCGATTCTACTCCATTACTTACTTGAATCAAGCGCTAATAACAGACTCTAGAGCGATAATAGAGGGAACTCTTGACCTTTCCTGCGATTCTCTTAAAGTCCC
>QIGM01000368.1 GCA_003230795.1 bacterium | reverse complement strand
AATTTCGATTGGTAACGTCAACCTACAAAGCCCAGCAAATACCTGGCTACTAAAACAATTTGATCTAAGTGCGATAGACACTCCTCAGTTTCCCTGGGCGGGCTCAATCACTGGCCTCGCGCTCCAAGCTTCATTTTTTCAAGCAGCTGGTGGCACTACGTCTTTTGACTGGATTCGTCTAAGCGATCCTAACAGCTCACCGAACATCCCACTGCGTTGGAACCTAGGTGGCAAGGCACTGCTCGACAACGAAAGTGTCGTGCTCTACGTAGACACGAATGGTCAGGGCTATGATGGTATGAGCATCGAGAGCGTGAACACGACTCAGGGAACCTTTAATTTCCTCAGCGCCTCACTTCCCGCAGGCGATTACTACTTCTATGCGGAACTACGATCCACTGATGGCGTTAACTCCTTTCCTCTTCTTAGAAGCAATTATTCGGGCCCGCTGAGGATTAACGGCAAACCCTATGCAAAGTTTATCAGCCCTACTCGAACCAGTGGCCAAGGATATTCCGCCTCTGAAAGAAGAGACGCCTGGGATATGGAACAGTCGAGCGACGTTGCAAACTTCAATGCTCCACTTGGCTCTACCCAAGCTCTAGGCCGTGGATTTAGTAATCCAAGAATAGCGAATGGTATTTTCATTGCCGAAAGCGACTTTGACCCAGTTGGCGCTTCTCTCTCTGTAGACCCTCAGCTTATTCTTCCAACCTCACGTCCCGTTGACACTTCGCGGTACCGATACTTCTGCCATCGCACGCAGCTAGACACCTCTGCCATAGACCGAAGCCTAGATCTCGTCGCCCTAAACGACGCAGGATTCTTCGCCCGTCTGATCTACGCAGACAGCACGAGAAATCTATTTGGCAGTACCGGTGGCCATGAGATGATCGAGAAGAGCAGCGTATTTCTCGACGGACTGGTGACTTACTGCATAGATTTATGGGACGCCAACGTCCACGAAAGCGGCACTCCATGGACAGAGCTTGGCTCAGTCAACGTTCTCCGCTTCGACCCTCTAGAATCAAAAGACTCCAGACTCTTTGCCGTCGATTTCGCAGAGCTCTACCAAGAGAACGAAACTGAAGATAACTCTTACTCCATAAATTGGACGACCCAAGACCCAGAGAACGACACCTTAAGCCTTACTCTCTACTATGATTCTGATGCGGAAGATTTTAATGGAACCCAAATCACAAGCTTAACTCAACAGACACCAGGAGTAGGCAACTATGAATGGAACACCTCCTCTGTCCCTGCTGGAGAGTATTACATCTATCTCGAGATTAGTGACGGCACTAACCTTAATCGCCTCTACTCGGAAGTTCCGGTAGTTGTCTCTGCACGCTCCGGCTCCGAACTTACCCGTCGCGCACCCTGCGACTTCGATGCGGACGGACGTTCCGACTATTCAGTAATTAGACCTGACTTTAGTTTCAAACTCGCGAACTGGCTCATTCGCAGCTCTTCAACAAACGCTACCTCTAGCCTGTTTTGGGGAGACCCGAACCTAGATATCTTTCTTGATCGCGACTCCAACGGAGACGGCCGCAGCGAACTGACCGTTGTGCGAAAGGAGCTACCACTCACTTGGTTTGAGGCTTCAACGATTAGTTCAGCTACGAGCATTGTGCCGTGGGGACTTAGAGGAGACATCCCGCTTGCGGTCGATTTCGACGGGGACCAACGCGAAGAGAACGTGGTGTTTCGCCCTAGCGATGGCACCTGGTACTCCATTCTCAGCGGTGGCGGTGTACTTGTACAACAGTGGGGACTCTCGGGAGATATTCCAGTTGCTGAAGACTACGATGGCGACGGTATTTCAGATCTTGCAATTTGGCGTCCAGTAAACGGAATCTGGGCTGTTTCTCTTTCCACTCGAAGCTACAGCCAAACCCTTGATGACATTCTCTATGTGCAATGGGGACTCTCCGGCGACCAGCCAATGCCAGGCGATTACACCGGCGACGGAAAAGCAGACCTTAACGTCTGGAGGCCAAGCTCTGGGTTGTGGTTTGTTTGTCCCTCCGATGCCAATTTTAATTGCTCCCAGGCCGCTATTCAACAATTTGGCCTTCCCGGAGACTTTCCCATTCGTGGCGACTTTGATGGAGACGGCACGCTCGACTACAGCGTCTATCGCCCTTCAAATGGAAACTGGTACGTGAGAAGGAGTAGCGACGCCATTGTTGATGTACGGCAATGGGGCCAGCCTGGCGATCTACCTATGTGCATCAGTCCGTTGTTTACCGCTTTGTTTTCCTAGAAACGTCACAACGTAATTTTTTCCAAAATTACAGTTCTCAAGGACTTGTTTAGCCGACTCATACACCCTTAGAATAAAGAAGAAGGAGACGGAGGATTACGGTTACATACAAATATGGGGGCGCCCTGGAACAGGAACTAGGGTTTTGTTGTTAGGCGTATGTCCTCACTACAGAATGCTGGTTTTGGGCGTTAAGCGGGAGTTTAACGACGAGGCAGGGTTCAATTCCCTCCGCCCCCTTTTTTACTTCTGCACGCTCTTATGGTAACTACCAAGTCCCTAACGAAAAGCGTTACATTCCTCGTAATTAACAGATTATTTAGCTGTTTATTCTAATTATTTAGCTGTTTATTCTAAACCTTGGGAGACAACAATGCCGAACTTGCTAGATAAAACCACCCTCGCAAGCGCTATCGAACGAGTTTCAAGCTTAGACTCAGATGATACGGCGAAATTCGGGAAATTCAGTGTCGAACGAATGGTCTGTCACATAATAGACAGTCTCGAGATCAGCTACGGACTCAAGGGACCGCAAAAAGCGAAGAAGAGCTTTTACAGTTCTGCCCTTGGAAAGTGGTTTATCATTTCCGCTCCTATCCCTTGGCCGAAAGGAAAGATTGAAGCACCTCTCCCTATTTTCCTCGAAACCGCCCCGAGTGACTCTTTTGAAAAAGATACGGCAACTCTAGTCGGCCTTCTACGAAAGATGGAATCAGCAGAGCAAATCGAGTGGACGGAAAGTCCCGCGTTTGGAGAACTCACCCCTAAACAATGGGGCACGCTACACTACAGACATGCCGACCACCACTTGGCCCAATTCGGACGATAGCATTTCTATCGCCCCACAATATCGCTCTAACTTTCGCTTGGTTCCGACTCTTCTGTGGAATACAGAACTTCACGAAAGGTCTTCATCGAAGATCCAATCCAAGAGAAGAGCACAACCACCAACCACATCGACCATAGCAAGGCGCATCCTCGCCATACTGAGATCGGAAGAGAGAATACCCAGGGCTGCGCGATATCACCTGAACTGTGATCCAGGTACCACTTAAGAAATGTGGAACTCGAATTGTTTCCGACAATAAGCATTGGAGGCTCTAACACTAGTCCGGTTCGAACAATCGCGTACAGCAACAGCAGAGCAAGTAAAGTAATCACGACAAACGCGGTACTTCGCAAGACTCGAGGTATAGATCTCACAGCCTGCTCGTTCTTAGGCAAGAGCGTAAGTAAAGAAAGCCAAAGCAGTGGCACCCAGAGAGCGATAATCGGCAAGGTCGCAAGCCCCACACCTAGAAGAATAGCACCCAGCAGACTAAGCGGAATTAGCGCAAGCCTTTGAAGCGCGAGGCACATTGCTATGACGACTAAGACCTTAGCCCAGTAAACCACACAAGGTCCCCACATTGGTCCGCCGGTCCAAAGAATCCAACGATCTTTACTCGGCGACACTCCTATGGTGATATTATGCGCTGGCACGTTAAGCGAAAGCGGCGGCACTGATTCAATCGTCGCTGGCGAAAAAGAGCTTTGGTATCGAAGACTAACTTGATGATTGCCGGGCGTAAGCAGAACTTGTGCCTTAGAGGCTTCGCTCAATCCCAGCCCTGAAACCCCGTTCACTTGAATATCATCAATTGTATTACCATCTCCAAGGGTCAGTTCTAGATTTGTTTGCTCGGTCACTCGAGTCTGAAGCGTGACTGTGCCTTGCCGCAAATTGCTACCCCAAGAGATATCGTGATTTAGAGAGTCAATCGTTATTGACTCACCAGTCAGTGTGGACAACTCTACTGCCTTTACCCTCGCCTCTTCACCTGGAAACGGCTTCCAGGTCCATCGCATATAGTTACCGGTGACGATGCTTGTAGGCGTAAGTCCTTCGACTTCACAACGCCAACTCGCCTGACAACTTACCTGCCACTGTTCAGTTATTCCCTTCGCATTGGTTCCACGTAATTCCCAGGCTCTCGGATTCGCCGTCAGCTCTGACGCATAGATAAGTGAGTTTATTTTAGGCGCAAAAAATAGCTGCACGGTTTCGTCAACGACCTTCACGTCACCAGACGTCACTTGTTCTCGCGCAAGTAAAGGAACTGTCACGCTTGTTCCTGAGGAACTATCGCCAATCCGTCTTACACTGGTAATCACCTCGACGCTCTCCCCGATACGAATAGTGCGCTCCACCACGACCCAGGTTGGCAACTTTGCCTGAACTCTGTTCTTCGTCTTGGATTTCTCCGCAGACCCAGTGCTCCGCTGAGTAAAACGCAAGGTATCGGATGCAACACCAGCGGAAGTCAATCCTTCAACATTCCAATCTGGCGCGTCTACTTCAAAAAGCAGTGCAGCTTGCGGTACCTTCAAGGAGAACGCATTCGACTCAGGGACCGCACCAGTCACCACAAAACTTTCTCGACCTCCGTTAGTCCTGACTTGAAGAA
>QIGM01000103.1 GCA_003230795.1 bacterium | reverse complement strand
GCCGTTGTTCTCATGACTCTCGTGCTACGATTTCCAGATGCCCCACAATCGGCGTACTACGCGTTTCTCTCTGATAACTCGCTGCATTCCTCAAGTGAACTAGTAAGGCTGCATGTACTTACGGATAAAACTTCTGCACCTAGTAAAGAAAGCTATGTCCATGTCTCCTTTCAGCTCGATGGGGAGGGCTCTGAACGTGAAATTGGGCATTTCCTACCGGTTCGTGCCTCAGAACCAATGTCGGCGGAAGCAAACGCGATGTTTCGCCTAACATTAGAAACCTCTCCAGCCGTTGCCGAGCGAATTCGAAGAGCGCGTGCGATTGGACAACTTCGGGTGACGCCGGTTAGCGTTGAACTTAGGAAAGAGGTTTCCATACCTGAGCCAGGCATCACTATTCGCGACCCGATGGGGCGCACAGTAGCTGAGGATATGCCTGAGTTCACCAATGCAGTGCTCTACCTGCGAGAAGATGGTTCCGGAGAGACCTCGCGGCATATCTTAGAGAAGGGCAGATGGCAGGAAATGGGAAAAGCTGAGCTATTAGCGTTCTAGCGAGAGAATTAGCAAATCCCGATTTAGATCATGCGCTATTCAGGCTCGAAAAAAATTAAAAAACTTTAAAATTATGTACTTAGGCGTTCCCATACTCTTTGCTGGTTCTAGCTAAGAAATCCTCATCCTTTGAGCTTTCTCCGGCTTGACTCTATTTTTCTCCCGTTGCTATAAGTAACTTGAAGCAGACGACAAGCCTGCACTCGCGGGGCTGTCTAGCTAAGTTTTTCACATTCTCAGTAGCGTCGGAATAAATTGTGGCAGATTTTGTTGATGAAGGAACGCACTCCACTGGAAGCTCTAGCTCGCTCGGTGCTGATGACTCACGCGTTGTTACCGCTAGGGGAACCGAAGATGGTTTGGTTCTAAGAATAGACGGAAAGGCCGAGTGGGCGGAGATACTCACCGAAATCGAGAGTTTTCTCGGTGGCCGTAAGCGTTTCTTCGAAGGCGGGCAGATTTCTATCGAATGGCTCGAGCGCCTTCCAACCAAAGAGCAAAGCAGTAGTCTCGAAGACTTACTTAGAGATGAGTACGGCATCGTTATCGCGACACGGAAGAAACGTCCCGTGCGTGGCTTTGGTCGTAGAGAAGCGCTCGAAGCAGCTGCACTGGCTCAAGAGACTCTGGAGTCAGGTAATCTAGGGGCTGGTAATTTAGAGTCTGGTGCGGAAGACGACGGCCGTTTAGGAGAGTCAGGTCTCACAGCAGGTGATGCTGCGGCCGGTGTCACTATTCCTCTATTTAATGAAGTTTTACCGTCTGCTGATTTGTCTGGTTCTGGCTACTCTGAGGAAGACAGTCTTAAACAACAAGTTGAACAGTTTACCAGCGCAACCCTCGGAGAATACTACACTCCAGAAGGTGAGCCCCTCGCTATGCGTAGCAGAGAAGGTGCTGAGGACCTGCGCAAGAAATATATCAGCCGAGTATCTCGCCTATTAGGGGATGAGATACTGGGTGATGATGTGCTCTATGATGACGATGCGAATGCGAAGGTCGTTTACGGCACGCTTCGCTCAGGTCAGAAAGTTGAGACACCCTACAGTCTATTAGTCATTGGCGATGTGAACCCAGGTGCAGATTTAACTGCTGGTGGAGATATTATCGTGCTCGGAAGCCTTCGTGGAACGGCACATGCTTCGGCATATGATGATGACTCATTCGATAAGGTGATTATCGCCATGCAGATGCGCCCAATGCAGTTAAGAATTGGGTCTGTGATTTCTCGCGGGAGTGAAGATGTAGTCAGTGGCGTAGAGATCGCTCGAATCGATAATCGAAGAATTATAGTTGAGAGTTTTAGCCCGAAGAAGTTGTTTTCGAAGAAGCTTCGTTAATTAGAGCTAAGGCTTTTTGAGAATTAGAGCTAAAGCGTTTTTTTAGGTTGCTTGTAGATAGGGGTTCAATTTCCCTAGTGGAATATTTCAAGAGTCTATTGTAACGAATTGTATCGGGTCGCTTGTATCCGGTTTGGGAGAATATCATGACTGGCAGGGCCATCGTAATTACATCCGGAAAGGGTGGTGTAGGAAAGACGACGACGACAGCGAATTTAGGTGCCGCTCTTTCTATTAAGGGAAAGAAGGTCCTCGTGATTGACGGAGATATCGGGTTAAGAAACCTTGATGTCATCATGGGCCTGGAGAACAGGATTGTTTTTAATATTGTCGATGTTGCTAAGGGCGTCTGTAAGCCTCAGCAAGCACTGATAAAGTCTAAAAAGTCGAACAACTTGTTCTTGATGCCTGCTTCGCAGACTGATGACAAAGATGTCATTACGCCGGTTGAGATGAAGCAGATAATCGGGAAACTCAAACAAGAGTTTCACTTCATCCTCATTGATTCACCCGCTGGTATTGAGCAAGGATTCAGAAATGCTTGCGCGGGAGCCGATGAAGCGCTTCTAGTAACAACTCCTGAGGTCGCAGCGATTCGAGATGCGGACCGAGTTATTGGACTTCTTTCGACTCAGGGTTTGGATGCTCGTTTAATTTTGAACCGAGTTGATAAAGACATGGTTCGTCGAGGTGAGATGCTCTCTCCAGCGGATGTCATTGATATCCTTGGGGTGGATCAGATTGGCCTGGTATTAAAGGATAACCATGTGGTTATATCCGCTAATACTGGAGAACCAGTAGTCTATAATCCGAAATCGAGGGCAGGAGAGTCTTTTCTGCGAATTGCAGAGCGATTAATCGGAGGTGAGGCGGCGATGGAAGACTCTGATATGGGCATGAGTCTTTGGGCTAAAATCGGTAAGCGTCTGCGTGCGGCCTAGTTTCGACGCAATATAATCTGCATGAATAGACTATGCTTAGTTTAACCAGAAACAAAGGTGAGCGCAGTGTTTGATTCCCTGAGAACTCGTATATTCGGCAAAGGGCCGTCCACAGTTACAGCGAAAAATCGATTGCAAATGGTTCTAGTTCAGGACCGCTCTGGAATGTCTTCCCAAGAAATGGAAATGTTCCGAAAAGAATTGCTAGACGTTATTCGCAAATATTTTGTCATAGAAAGTAAATCTCTCGACGTTAATTGGGAGAGAAACGAGGAGGAGACAGCTCTCGTTATTAATACTCCTGTGACTGGGCGGCTTAAGGCGGCTCCAAAAAGGGCGGCGGCTGGTCGGCGGTAGGTCGGCTGATCCTAATCCTTCGTTTTTGCGAAAGGGGTTGGGGTATGTCTCTCCGGTATGTCTCTTCGGGCCAGGTGACTTGCGCACCTGTTCCCTGCGAGACATACCCCAACCCCTTTCGCGTGTACGGCATAGCTGGGGAGAGACCTACGGCGACTCAGGTATGTACGGCAGTAATGTCCAGGTGCTTCGCACCTGTTCCGTTTGAGATGTGCGACATCCAATTAGTTTGGGCAGCGTAACTAAGGCGGCTAAATTTACCAGGTCTTGCTATTTCTGGTACGGGATATCTAGTGCTTTTGCGACTACTTCATTTCTTAGTTTACCGTCTTTAGTGATGAGGGAAGACCTGAGTTCTGCCGAGGTTTCCAGGCATTCTGATATGCCATTTTCGCATAGCTTGAGCAGCCACGGGAGGCTGGCGTTCTCTAGGGCTCGGGTTGAGGTTCGTGGGACCATTGCTGGCATATTGGGAACACAGTAGTGGACTACTCTGTCTTCGATATAGGTTGTGTGTTGTAGGCTTGTTGCTCGGCTTGTTTCGGCGAAGCCTCCTTGGTCTATGCAGATGTCGACGATTACTGAGCCTTCTGGCATTAGCGATAGCATGTCTTTTGTTAGAAGCTTTGGCGTGAGGGCGCCTGGGACTAACACGGCACCAATCACGAGGTCTGCATATGCTAGTTCTCGACGGAGAGCGGCAGGGTTTGAATAGCAGGTTCTCGCTTTAAACGGTGCGCGGGAGAAGCTTGCGAGGCGTTGGCTTGAAATGTCGAGGACCGTGACCTGAGCGCCGAGGCCGATGGCAAGTTCTGCAGCGTTTGATCCGGCTACTCCTACTCCGATAACTAGGACGTTTGCAGGGGGCACTCCTGGTGCGCCGCTAAAAAGTAGTCCACGGCGGCTTACCGAGTCGGGGGATTCTTCACCACTGAGTTGTAGGGCATTCGCGCCGCACTGGACGGCAAGGCGTCCGGCGATCACGCTCATCGGCTCCAGTATTGGCAGGCGACCGTCTTTCAGCGTTAACAAGTCGAA
Source organism: bacterium (assembly GCA_003230795.1). Lineage (GTDB taxonomy): Bacteria > Bdellovibrionota_C > UBA2361 > SZUA-149 > SZUA-149 > SZUA-149. The sequence continues at coordinate 499 of QIGM01000103.1, read as the reverse complement.
ATCTAGCGTCGTTGCTCCGGAGGCGAGTAGTTTCTTTACGAGAGGGCCTTGAGCGGCGGGGTGTATGAAGGAGAATACTGCTATGTCCTCGCGAAAATATTGTTCTTCCTCAGGGGCTGGTTCTTTCACCATAAGCAGTATATTCGCCCGACTCCAAACTTCTTCTAGTGAATCAACGATTTCCGCGCCGCTGGCGAGATAATTCTTGTCCTTGAAACCACTTAGGGTGCCAGCGTCTTTTTCGATCACGACTTCCGCGCCCCGAGCTTTGACTTGCAAAACCCCGTCTGGGGTAAGGGCTACTCTTGATTCACCCTGCTTTCGTTCTCTTGGTACACCAATTATCATCGTGCCTCACTTAATCATAGTAAACTAATGGAAATTCTAGAGAACCTTTAATAGTCATCACACTATGAATTCCCCGTTTCTTTACGAGAGGGCCTTGAGCGGCGGGGTGTATGAAGGAGAAAACTGTGATGTCTTCGCGAAAATATTGTTC
>QIGM01000099.1 GCA_003230795.1 bacterium | reverse complement strand
CCAGATTGAAACAGAGTGAATAGCTGCTCCAGTCGCTCCTCTTGTGGTGTTCGTTGGTCCATCAGGTGAAAACTAAGTTCCGGCGTTTTGTTCGTTTGTATCTCTTAGTACTTTGTCGGAACTTCGCCCTATGCGCTTAAGCACCGCAAACTATTCAAATTTTATTGACTTTCGGCAGTGGAATAGTCTCTTTTTGCCTTTATTTGAAAGACTACTCATTTCGGGTGCTTAGAGATAATCAGATGGAAGGCACTTGCAGTATGAGGCCGGTGATTACTAAACTCTGTTCTTTATTCATTCCGCTTAAAGTAAGGAGATCGTCCAAGTCGATGAAATCGTATCTCGAATTAGTCGAAGACATTTTGGAAAACGGAAAGCCACAAGATGGCGGCTTTCGGGAAGATAGAACCGGTGTTGGAACGTATTCGGTTTTTGGTCGTCAGTTGCGATTTAACCTCGAAGACGGCTTTCCTTTGCTGACAACTAAGAAGCTCCATCTGAAGTCGATTATCCATGAGCTGCTTTGGTTCTTGAATGGGGAGACGAATATCGCTTACCTCAAGGAGAACAAAGTGCGTATCTGGGATGAGTGGGCAAGCGAGGATGGTGAGCTTGGTCCGGTGTATGGAAAGCAGTGGCGGGGATGGCAGGGGCCCTCGGGCCAGGTTGACCAAATTGCGAGAGTTGTAGAGACGCTAAAGAGCAATCCGACAAGTAGGCGAAATCTTGTAATCTCGTTTAACCCGGCAGATCTACCAGAAGTAGCTCCCCCTGCCTGTCATACGTTGTTTCAGCTCTATGTCTCAAACGGTCGCCTCAGTCTGCAGCTCTATCAGAGGTCAGCAGATTTGATGTTGGGTGTGCCGTTTAATATTGCAAGTTATTCCTTACTCTTGATGATGCTCGCCCAAGTTTGCGATTTAGTTCCTCATGAGTTCGTGCATACTTTTGGGGATGTGCACATTTACTCAAACCATATCGAGGGTGCGAAAGAGCAGATTACGCGCTCCCCAGGGCCTTTGCCTCGCATGGACATTAATCCCGAGGTGAAAGATATATTTGGATTTTCCTATGACGATTTCAAGTTGAGAGACTACTCGGCGCTGGAGCACATCAAGTTCGCGATTGCGGTGTAGGCTTTCAAAAAAGGTAACGGCCCCTTTAACTTTACTAGAATTGAATTTAACCGCAGAGGACGCAAAGGACGCAGAGTAAAACCCATAGACTCTTGCTCTGCGTCCTCTGCGGTTAAATTCTACACGGGAAACGGGGGGGGGTAACTTCCCCTGTTTGAAATTTATGGCAAAAGTTGTTGCAATTGTCGCAATGGATCAAGGCAGAGTCATCGGCATGGATGGAGGCATTCCCTGGCGTCTACCAGAGGACCTACGCCGTTTCTCATCTCTTACGAGCGGACATACTGTGGTGATGGGGCGTAAGACGTATGATTCGCTTCCTACTAAGTACCGACCCCTACCAAATAGGCTGAATGTGGTGATTACGAGAGATGCCGAAAAGCTTCGCCCTAAGTTACCCGAGGGAGTGCAAGTCAGTGCGAATCCAGATGAGTTTCTTCAGCAATGCAAGAACGGCTCGCGTGAGATTCAGGGAGAGATTGTGTGGGTAATTGGGGGAGAAGAACTCTACCGGCTATTACTTCCGCAGTGTGACGAAATAGAGCTTACTCAACTCGAATCCTCCCATGACGGCGACGCATTTTTCCCCAGTTTTGAGGATGAGTTTGTGCTGGCGGATGAGGAGAAGTATCCCGGCTTTTCGTTTCAACGTTGGCAGCGCCGGTAAAACTGACTACATTTATGCAGAAAAAGTGCAGTAAGTGTAATATCTTGTCTATTTACCGAGCTTTAGCCCCTCTGGGAATCTAGACATAGAGCTAATTATTTAGTAATCCCAAGAGGTTTTCTTCGGACTTCTTAGGACGCAATACTTCCAAGCCCGCGCCTCAGTCGCTCGCCCCTGAGCCCGATAGAAAATGTTTTGTATGATCTGAAGAACCTGGACCCTGGCGCAGCTATGGACTCTAAGCAGAGACTTGTTTCGATAATTGTTCCCGTTTTCAACGAGGAGCAAAACGTTCAGCAAATGTATACAGAGCTGGCGGAAATGGCGGAGCGAGGATCGCTTTGCTGTGAGTTTATATTTATTGATGACGGTTCCAGCGACCAAACCGTGCCTCTACTTGCTGCTATTGCCAAGGAAGACCCTCGCGTTCGCGTGGTCACCCTGCGCCGAAATTTCGGGCAGACCGCTGCGATGGCAGCCGGCTTTGATTTCGCCGAAGGCGAGCTGATGGTGACCTTGGACGGTGATTTGCAGAATGATCCTGCCGAGATTCCCAGAATGATCGAAAAGCTTGATGAGGGTTACGATCTTGTTGCGGGCTGGAGGAAAGACCGCAAGGACAAGATGTTGACACGTCGTTTGCCGTCAATGCTCGCAAATAGGCTTATCTCCAAAACTACTAACGTGAGACTTCACGATTATGGTTGTTCCTTAAAAGTATTTCGCTCTGAAGTGGCTAAGGGATTACAGCTTTACGGTGAAATGCACCGCTTCATTCCGGCTCTTGCTGCGCAGAATGGAGTGACTATCGCCGAGCTGCCGGTGAATCATCGTCCTCGAGTGGCCGGAACTTCCAAGTATGGCATCTCGCGAACCTTCCGCGTGCTCCTTGATCTTCTTACCGTACAGTTCTTCCTTTCGTTCTCGACTCGTCCCTTACATATGTTTGGTTCCATGGGCTTTTTAGCCGGTGGGCTTGGTTCGGTGATGTTTCTCGTGCTTGGCGTTGAGAAGTTTTTCTTTGGCATGCCTATTGGTAATCGACCTGCCTTGATGATTGGGGTGATGCTTGTCCTTATAGGATTTCAGTTCGTGTGCTTTGGGCTACTTGCTGAAGTGATGGTGCGCATCTACCACGAATCACAAAATAAGAAGATTTATGCTGTGCGGGATGTGATCGAATTTGGCCCGAACGGACAAAAAAGAGACGCAGTGCTCCAGCCAATCGAGCGGCCAATCGAGCGGCCAATCGAGCGTCAAGCCTAGGGGGCAATCGTAGTGAGTGCTGCAGTTCGAGTTCTTCTTGATGCAAGAAAGCTGGGGGACGGGGGTATCGGTATTTATATCGAGAACCTTGTTGATGGCCTGCTCGAACTTGCACGTGAAGACATTGCAGATATTTCACTCTGTCTCCTAGTCAGCCCCACGTCACAATTCGGTAACGAAGATAAGGTCGGTAACGAAGCACTTGCTCGCTGGGCAAACGAAGTTGAATTTTCAACGGAGCGATCTGGAAAATACTCCGTGGGCGAGTATCTGACGCTTGCGCGTTCCCAAGAAGAAGCGCTTGCTCGCTCAGACATATTCCACTCACCACATTATACTTTGCCATTCCAGCTAGAGGTTCCTAGCGTTGTTACCATCCATGACGCGATACATGTGACTCACTCGGAGAGCTTTCTTAAAGGAGGCGCAGGGAAACGTCTAATTCGTTCAGCGATGCGTCGCGCATCGGCCCTGATTACGGTCAGTAATTACAGTGCTGATGTATTGAAGTCGATTTCTGCAAGACACGCTCGAAATGTCTGCGTCATTCCGAATGCCGTTCCGCTAGATGCGGAAACTACAGATGATATGGCAGTCCCTTCTTTTCTTGCTTCTCGTTTTTTCGCTTCTAGGGGAGCAAGTAGTCGTTACTGCCTTTTTCTCGGATCTGATAGAGCCCACAAAGGGTTTGATGAGTTGCTTACTGCGTGGACTTTACTCGATGAGTTTGCGTGCGACTTGGTGCTTGTCGGGGATAGGTATTCTGAGGCTAGTAAAGCACGAGTGCGTGAGCTTGGGTTGCAAGAGAAGCTACATTTTGTCGGTGCTCAAAGTCGACGGGAGTTATGGGCTCTAATCCGAAATGCGACGGCGCTTTGCGTGCCTTCTAGAGTCGAGGGTTTTGGACTGCCCGCCTTGGAGGCCATGGCCTCGGGTGTTTCTGTGGTCTGTAGCCCAGCGCCTGCACTTAGAGAGGTCTGTGGCTCGACGGCTTGGTATGCTGAATCGTTTCACCCGAAATCATTCGCGGATGCCCTCTCAGCCTGTCTCAGTGCTGGGCGAGAAAAAATCGCTCGCGAAGAGCAGGGAGTTCAGCGTGCAGCAGAATTCAGCCGAGAACGACATGCGCGAGCTACGGTTGAGGTATATGAACGGGTGCTAAAACGAGAGATTCTTCAAGCCTCTCGAGCTGAGCCGACAGGTCGAGGCGTTACTGGGCAAGGCGTTACTGGAGTCCTATGAGGATCGCACTTATTCATGATTGGCTACTGGGTATGCGCGGAGGGGAGCGATGCCTCGAAGTGCTGTGTGAGATGTTTCCAGACGCAGATATCTACACCGCCTTCTACGACTCGGATGGAGTTACCGAAATCATCCGAAGTCGTAGAGTCAGTGTGTCCTCTTTAGGGCGTTTGCCGAAGGTGAAATCATACTATCGCTGGCTGCTTCCAATTTTCCCTCTCGCATCAAGGTCTCTTTCTCAGGCACTCTCACGTCAGCATAAAAAGGCTCCTTACGATCTTGTGATTAGTGTTTCACATTGTTTGGCGAAGAATGTTGAAGTTCCAAGCGGTGTGCCACATCTTTGTTATTGCCTTACGCCAGTGAGATACTTCTGGGATCACTTTGAGTCCTACTTTGAGGGACGTGCGATTCGTCCG
>QIGM01000239.1 GCA_003230795.1 bacterium | reverse complement strand
GTTCGCCGGAGACGACCTCTAAGTCTATCCCGTTTAGTATTTGGGAATCACCGATACGGAACTGTAGGTCTTTAACGCTTAGCATTTACATAAAGAGGGTTACTGCGAGGCGATAGATGATGAATCAGTCCTCGGTGGATATCTACTGATTAGAGCTACTATGAGTGCAGGAGTTTGTCGAGAACCACAATTGTTTCGGGGCCCTAAGATTAGAGGGTCTGTTGAGGTTAGTTTAGAAGTGTTAGGTGACTTAGGAGAATCCCCTCTGCTTCATGCGAAAAGATTCTAAACTCAAAAGATTTCTGAAAATCATCGCTTAAATCGCGAAGAAGGAGGCCGACGAAACTTTGCGCCTCGTCTTCGTGCCTCAATTCAACATCAGAATAGTAAATCGGCACACCGACGTGCGGGTTGACTGCTTTGTAGAAGGCCTCCTTGGCGGAAAATATCTGAAGTATTCGTTTTTTTAAGAGGTCGTCGTTTGAATTGACCCAAGTTCTTTCTGAGTCTACACAGATACGATTTGCGACTTTGCGATCTGTCTCTCGGTCGAGGTATTCCAAATCCAGCCCAATCGCTTTGACGTTAGGGCTACAAGTCGTGGCTGCTGCTGCGATGCTGCGGGTGTGAGTAATTGCTCCGCGAATTCCGTTCGGCCAAAGGGGCTGTCCGCGATCTCCCCGAAGTAGTGGTGCGTTTAATTCTCGGCCGAGCGCCGCGAGGGATTTTCGCGCAGCGATTCGGCCGAGAGTGAACTCCAGAACTCTCTTTTCGGATGCGTGCTGGATTAATGCCTTTTCTTCGGCATGCAGCACGTCCGATCTGAAGTCAGATTCTCCCACTAAGGAAAAAGAGACTTCTTTTGGAAGAAATTTCTCGAACAACTTACGAATCGCTATTTAACGGTGATTAGTTCAACATCGAAAATTAAGTCTGCGTTAGGCGGAATAGAACCACCCGCGCCGCGAGCTCCGTATCCTAATGAGGAAGGGATATAGAGTGTGCGCTTGCCACCAACTTTCATTCCGGCGACGCCTTCGTCCCAGCCGCGAATTACCTGTCCTGCGCCAAGACCGAAGCTAAACACCTGTCCACGATCGACTGAAGAGTCGAACTTAGTTCCTTTGTCGCCGCTTTTGTCGAGCCAACCAGTGTAGTGAACGCCAACTTTTGCTCCAGTTTTGGCTTCAGTGCCACTTCCGACCTTGTGATCGATATAACTCAGACCGGAAGGTAACTTAACTTTTGTGCCATCCGCTGAAGCAAGCGAGGCAAAGGAGAGAAGGGTGAGAAGGCTTAGTAAGAGTTTCTTAAGTTTCATGTGACTCCTAAAATATTTGAATCTAGAATCATTCAAGGCTGATAGAATGGAGCGAATCCCAAAACCTAGCAGCGGAAAGAAAGTATTACGGATTATATGAGATTTGTCAGTACAGGAAGCTTTTATCAGGTTTCATCCCGCAGTTTCTCGCAAGAGGCTTCAGATGTCGTGTAATAAATGCGGGGCGGAGCTTCCTGAATCTGGTGTTTGTTCCTGCTGCGATAATGAAGAACACGATGGGAGTTCGTCTGCTTTTGCTCGAATTCAGCCTAAGCAGGTAAGAGTCGAATTGAGCGAAGCGGAGCGAGAGATTCTTCAACGACAAAGGGCCGAATACGAGTCAGGAGCGGTCGTGAGAGAGGCTTCTGAGCATTTAAGAGACCTAAACGGAGGAGGTTTGGGAGCTAAGCAGGTTTTTATTCTTCTTCTATTAATATGTGCGGTACTGCTTGTTTTGACCCTGGCGTTTTCCTTCACGGCTTTCTGATTAGCAGCCGAGACTGCTCAGCCGCAGTTAAATTATCAAGATTTGACTGCTATCAACTTCTGGTTATAGTGCTCTGTTCACAAAGCCATATCTAACCTAATTAGCCGACAACATCTTAGTTCCATGTCTAAAAAACTAAACAAGTACAGTTCTCGTGTGACTGAACCAAAGTCACAAGGTGCTTCTCAAGCAATGCTCTACGGAGTTGGTTTGACGGATGAAGATCTCAAGAAGGCGCAAGTCGGGATAGCGAGTGTTTGGTTCGAGGGGAATACTTGTAACATGCATCTGCTGGACCTTGCCGCCAAGGTTAAGGAGGGTGTTGAGCAGCAAAATCTAGTTGGTTTGCGTTTTAATACGATAGGCGTAAGCGATGGCCTTTCTATGGGAACTGAGGGAATGAGTTATTCTCTCCAGTCACGTGATCTAATTGCAGACTCCATTGAAACTACAATGGGCGGGCAGTGGTATGACGCCTTGATTGCACTTCCTGGGTGTGACAAGAACATGCCGGGTTGTGTCATGGCGATGGGTCGACTGAATAGACCAGCTATTATGGTCTACGGCGGAACGATTAAGCCAGGTTCTCGCTCTGGTAATGTCAGCGACGAGAAGCTCGATATCATTTCAGCCTTCCAGAGTTATGGGCAGTTTCTCTCCGGTGAAATCGACGAAGAAACTCGTAAAGATATCGTTCGTAATTCATGCCCTGGTGCTGGAGCTTGCGGTGGAATGTACACGGCCAATACTATGGCGTCTGCGATTGAAGCGCTGGGGATGAGTCTTCCTGCTAGTGCATCGACTCCTGCAGAAGACGATGGAAAGCTCGACGAATGCATACGAGCAGGTGCGGCTATTCGCAATCTTTTAGAGCTTGATTTAAAGCCAAGAGACATCATGACGCGCGCCGCATTTGAAAATGCGATGGTGATAACAATGGCCCTTGGTGGTTCAACCAACGCCGTGCTTCATCTAATCGCGATGGCGCGTTCGGTAGATGTTGATCTCGGATTGGAAGATTTTCAGGCGGTGAGCGATCGTATTCCACTGCTAGGCGATCTTAAGCCTAGCGGCAAGTTTGTGATGGAGGAGGTTCATCAAGTAGGTGGAACTCCTGCAGTGATGAAGTATTTGCTCTCTGTTGACATGCTCAACGGCGACCTCATCACATGCACCGGTCAAACTCTTGCGGAGAATTTGGAATCTGTTCCAGAGCTTTCGCCCGGACAAACGGTAATACACTCCGTTAGCGATCCTATTAAGAAGACCGGACACCTTAGAATTTTAAAAGGAAATCTGGCTCCTGAAGGGGCGGTAGCAAAGATCACTGGAAAAGAGGGGCAGAGGTTCTCTGGACGAGCGAAAGTCTTCGACTCTGAGGAAGATATGCTTCATGCACTCGAGCAGGAGAAAATCACCAAGGGAGACGTTATCGTAATCCGCTACGAAGGGCCGAAGGGTGGTCCAGGAATGCCTGAGATGCTGACACCGACTAGCGCAATCGTGGGTGCTGGCTTAGGCAGTGACGTAGCGCTTCTTACTGATGGTCGTTTCTCCGGCGGTTCACATGGCTTTATCGTGGGGCACATCACTCCCGAAGCGCAAGAAGGCGGTCCGATCGCTTTGCTTCGCGACGGCGACAAGATTACGGTAGACGCTGAGAGAAATACCTTGGATGTTGAGCTATCGGATGAGGAATTATCCAGTCGTTTGCAGCAGTGGACAATGCCACCGTATAAAGCTCAGAAGGGAACGCTCTATAAATACATCAAGAATGTATCCTCAGCTAGTTTAGGCTGTGTAACAGATGAGTAAAACCTGCGGAAGTTCTTGGCGCTTAGGAAGCTGAAATGCTAACAATGTTCTTTAGGTCAGTGCTCTTAGGGGCCCGGCAACTTCGAAGCCTGTTTGTTTGCTTCGGTTTCTAGGCTCTGGTTTTTAGGCTCTGGCGTATTACTTCTGTCTCGATTGAATTTCATTTAAATGTCCTTAGTAGAAACAGCCTTTAGAAAGCCAATCGGATATGGCGCAAGACGTCGCGTGGCCAAAGCAGTTGCAAAAGGCAGCCTAAGCCGAAGCGCAAAAACACTAGGCGCAGGTATGGGCTTTGCGTCTGAGCACGTCTGGGGATCTCTTAGACCTACGAGACAGTTTATTGTCTCGCGAGCAATTTCTAAGTTCTACGAGACAAGTTTGTCTCAGCTTATGATTCGGCCTTATTGCAAGGTTCATTACGGTGACTCCCGCTACTACCGTAGATTCAAACCCGGACGACAGGCTGGGCGATACAGAAATTTTCAAGATTTTTTCATGCGTGAACTTCCTAATGTTCCCACCGTTGGAAACGCCTCTGTCTGGCCGTGCGAAGGTAATCTTTGTGATATCGGTCGAGTGTCAGAGTTTCCGGAAATTAAAGTAAAAGGCGAGAAACGGAAGATCGCAGTTGTCTTTGGTAAGAAGGACTCGGAGATTCCAAAGGAATATTTCTTTTCAAACGTCTTTTTACACAACAAACATTATCATCATATCCACGCGCCCATTTCTGCAAAGGTGACTCGCATTCAACATATACCAGGCGAATTACTATTACTTCGCCCATGGGCTTATCCTGGCAGGCCCTCAGCTCCTGCGCTCACGAATGAGCGGGTGAACGTTGATTTAGAAGACGATAAGGGTCGTATCTGGATGTTAAGTATTGTTGGTGGCCCTTTGGTTGCCACTATTTTGCTTGAGAAGGTTCTGGAGCTTGGCAGTCGAGTGTCGAGTGGTCAGAAGCTCGCGTCTTTTGCTCTCGGATCTACGTGCTGCATGATTTCGCCCGTTCATCCTGGAGCTATTCTTGGTGAAGAAGTCTTTGTCGGTTCACCGTTATAGTATATAGTCGTCGCACTTTAAAATTCCTGTTTTTTGGGTTGAGCAGTGGTCGTTGCTTGGGGCTAAA
>QIGM01000340.1 GCA_003230795.1 bacterium | reverse complement strand
GTTGCGACTCTTGCTACGGGAGGCTCTGGGGATGTGCTGGCTGGAGTTTTGGGTGCCTTACTTGCTCGTGGTGGAGTTGTGAGCGAGGCAGCGCGTGTCGCTGTATTCGCGCATGGTGCAGCAGGGGAGCTTTGCCTGTGCGCGAATGGTGGGGAAGCCGGAACGCTCGCTTCAGATATCGCTCGTTTTTCTTCGCTAGCACTAAACGCGCTTAGCTCGATGCCTCTGTTTCAACACGGTTTCGTTCGGCCAGCATTGCCAGGAGCGCTGCAGCATTTACCTGAGTTTTTAAGCTTCCAGGATCATTCTGTTAAATAGTGAGCTCTGCGAATTGACTGCCTGAATGCAATTCGGCATCATTGAGGTAGTCGACACTCTCAGGCGCCAACAATTCTCGATGGATCTATCTCTGATTTTCTCTCTTCTAGCCTGCTTCGCGGCTCTAACGTCTGCGTTTATCTTTAGCGTTCGCTCACGCGATCCTTCGGTCTCGGTGATAGCGGTAGCAATCGTACTTAGCGCCCTGATCCCTTTGTTAGTCATACCTGAATTCAATTACTCCAATAATCACCATCTCTCTGCAACGATTCTATTTCTTCAGTCCTCTTTGATGCTAATCGCTCTCGCCGCCTTGTGGCGTATAAAGCGATCTTGGGTGCGAGCTGAGACGGAGCGGCGTCAGACGGAGCTGCAATTCCAAACCCTTGTCGAGAATATGCCTGACGGATTCAGAATAAATAAGGATGGCGTTACTGTTTATGCGAATCGTCGATTCTGCGAAATGCTTGGCTATGAGCAGAATGAGATACTAGGGAAATCGGCAGATCTCATTTTCTTCAACGACGAGCGTTTTCAAAAAATATTGGAGCAACGGAAGCTTCGAGCGAAGGGGCAAAGTGGTTCCTATGAGATGCATCTAAAAAAGAAGGACGGAGCCTCGCTGCCGGCAATTCTCTCAGTTCAGCCGATATTCAATCCCGACGGAGAGTTTGTCGCCAGTTGCGGGGTGTTTACGGATATCTCAGCACGAGAGGAAACAGAACGAAATCTTCGTAAGAGTGAGGAGAAGTTTCGTGCTTACGCACGAGCTGCTTCGGATGTTTTTTGGGAGCTGGATGCTGAACTAAAGTTTGTTGTCGATGCTGAAGCGGGTCACCCTGAATCTAGTCCATTTTCGAATGTGGTCGATGGAACTTCGTGGCTTTCAGTTTTAAATGCGGAGGCTGTAGCGGAGCTGGAACGCCACATTGGAGATCTTGAAGCGAAAAGGCCTTTTCGGGGTCTACGTTTAGTGCTTTCTGACAGGCGCTCGAAAAAGCGTGTTTGGCGAGTGAGTGGTCGACCGTCTTTTACCGAGGACGATGAGTTCGTCGGGTATAGAGGGACAGCGACGGAGATTACTGCGGAGATAGACGCGACCGAAGAAGCAGCTCAAGCTCAAGCTGTTCTGCTTAGTGCACTGAACAGTATGTCGGATGCGCTTGCTGTCTTCGACGAGAACGATAGGCTTCTGATCTTTAACCGGCGATGTACAGAGATTTACACTGAGCTAAAGACAGTGCTTCGGCCTGGAATCTCTTTCGAAGAAATTGTACGAAGTGGAGTCGAGCACTCCGTTTACGACCATGGCCTGGCTTCCGATGAGGAATACGTCTCCCTGCGACTGAAGCGGCACCGTAATCCCGAAGGGCGCTTTGTGCAGCGTCTGCGCGGGAATCGTTGGGTGCAAATTACCGAACGTCGAATTAAGAACGGCGGTACGGTTGCCGTGTGGACCGACGTGACTGAGCTGAAGAGAAAAGAGCAGGAACTAATTCAAGCGCAGAAGATGGAAGCCGTCGGCCAACTTACCGGTGGTATTGCTCACGATTTCAACAACCTGCTCGCGGTAGTACTGGGGAATTTGGAGCTCCTTCAGTCCCAGCTTGAGGATGGTTCCAGCTCCGAAAAATACGCAAGACGTGCCGTCACGGGTGCTCGTCGAGGTGTCGCATTAACTCAGCGCTTACTCTCTTTCTCGCGTAAGCAAAGACTGCAGCCTACGTCTGTAGATGTGAAGCAACTCATTTGTGGAATGACCGATTTGATTCAAGGAAGTCTAGGAGAGACAATCCGAATCGAAACTGAATTTGCTCAAGAGCTGCCTCATGCTCTAATCGATTCGCATCAGCTTGAAACTGCCCTTCTTAACCTAGCGCTAAATGGACGAGACGCGATGCACTCGAAGGGGACTTTGCGAATTGTTTGTTTTGCAAGTGCCTCGCCCTCTGCCGTGAGCGCCCAGTCAGCAACGCCCGTAGTCCAGCACCTTGTGTCTAGTGAGATGCGTTTTGTCAGGATAGACGTCATTGATTCGGGAGACGGAATTGATCCTGAAGCTCAAGCTCAAGTATTTGAGCCGTTTTATACAACGAAAGAAGTTGGTCGTGGAAGTGGTTTAGGCTTGAGCATGGTGTATGGCTTTGTGAAGCAGAGCGGAGGACACATTCGTTTGCAGAGTGTTGTCGGTGAGGGCACTTGCGTTTCTGTGTACCTACCAATTGCAGAACGAAAAGTAATAGAAGTCGAGCGATCGAAAGTAATTTCAGAGATGCCGATCGGCAGCGGCGAGCGGATTCTCGTCGTTGAGGATGATGAGGGAGTGAGAGAGCTTACTAGAGTGATGCTTGAGGATCTTGGGTATGTCGTTTTTTGTGCGGAGAATGCGGCGGGGGCGATGAAAGTATTTGAGGGCAACGAAACCTGTGACTTGCTTCTCACGGACGTCGTTCTGTCGGGCGGAGAAAGTGGCCCAGAGCTTGCGAAAATATTGACGGCACTGAGGCCCGGCTTACCAGTGTTGTTTTTCTCTGGTTATAGTCAACACCCAGTGGTCGGGGACTTGCCTGTCGAGATACCGCTCTTACAGAAACCATTTCGCAAAATTGACCTCGCGCGTATCGTAAGGCAGGTGCTCATTACCTCTTCTAAACTCGATGCGCCTCTTGACGCTGTCCCCCATTTATTTACTCAGAAGGCGCCTGCCACAAAGGTGTCGTAGATGCACTCTTCTCGTTTATTACTTTCTCGTGACTCTGTCTCGGCTGAAGACACTCGCGACCTTGGAGCACTAGTTGCCACGGTCGCTCGTCCCGGTCTTTTAATTGGCTTAAACGGTGAGCTCGGCACTGGGAAAACTGAGTTTGTGCGTGGCTTCATGTCAGCACTTAGTGACAATGCCGAAGTGTCTAGTCCGTCCTATGTGCTGGAGAACGTTTATATGCTCGAAGACCACCAAGGTCTGCTTGCGGAAATCTACCATTGGGATCTCTATCGTCTTGGCCAGAACGCAAGCGTCTCCGAGTTACTTGAAATTCGTTCGCATCCTCATGCCCTTGGAATTGTGGAATGGGTTGAGTATTCTCCGGAGCTTACGAATTTACTTAGTATCGAGATTTTGATAAGTTTCAGCGGTTTTGCGAACACTGGTGAAAGTGTTATTCCGGGCGCTTCGGTTTCTACTAAGAGAAATTTCGAGTTCCGTGTGCCTCAGGTCCATGAGTCTTGGGGGGCAGAACTCTATAGTTCCCTGGAGCTCGCTTTGCGAGCCTAGTGTGTATGGGCCTTTGAATATCGACTTAATCAAGAAGAGTATCCGAGCATGAGTGGCACGGTTGTAATGAAATTTGGTGGAACCTCTGTTGCTTCCACAGAGAGAATCGGCGCAGTCGCAAAGCGTGTTGCGGCGCATCGCAAGAAAACAGGCGATAAAGTCGTTGTCGTTGTCTCGGCGATGAGCGGAGAGACGAATCGCTTAATAGAGCTTGGTCGCAAAGTTAGAGCGAAAACTAAGCCCAATCGAGAGTATGATCAGCTTGTCACCTCCGGGGAACATGCCAGTATCGCCTTGACCGCGTTGGCACTTCAGCGAGAAGGCTTGGCCGCGAAGTCGCTTCTTGCTCATCAAGCGCGAATTAAAACACGCTCAGCTTTTGGGCAGAGTCTTATTAGTGAAATTGATACGAGCCATCTGCGAGAGCTCCTTGATGAGGGAATAACCCCGGTTGTCGCTGGATTCCAGGGGATTGATAGAACTGGAGATTTTACGACCCTCGGTCGTGGAGGCTCGGATACGACGGCGGTTGCGCTGGCGGCGGCTCTCGACTCTTGTCCTTGTTATATTCTTACCGACATTGATGGAGTGTATACGGCACTTCCTTCAGTCTGCAATAAAGCCAGAAAGCTTGAGAATCTTAATTACGAAGAAATGCTAGAACTTGCGAGCAGCGGGGCGAAGGTGCTCCAAGCGAGAAGCGTTAGTCTTGCGTATAAGTTTAAAGTTCCACTTATTGTTTGTTCCAGTTTCAGTGACACAGCCGGAACGCAAATTGTTGAGGAGTATTCAGGTATGGAAGATGCCGTAGTATCAGGAATTACGTGTCGTTCTGACGAAGCGAAGATAACACTTCGAGGAATTCCGGATCTACCGGGAACCGCCGCCAATATTTTTCGCGCATTGGGTGAGGCCGAAGTTGTTGTTGATATGATTGTCCAGTCGCAGGGAACTGCGGGGAAGGCAGCGATAGGCTTCACGGTGCCACAGGATTCCGCCCAGCTCGCCTTTGATGCCTTGCAGGGCCTTATTTCTTCAGACATGCCCGAGGCCACTATCGAGATAGATCGGGAGATAGCTAAGCTTTCAGTTGTTGGAGAGGGTATGCGGACTCATGCCGGTGTTGCCTCGAAGATGTTTGAGGTCTTGGGGCGTGAAGG
>QIGM01000359.1 GCA_003230795.1 bacterium | reverse complement strand
TCTCTACTCTCTGCACGTTCCGCTATTAGTTCGGGCTAGCCTTGGAATTTATCTGAAGCGTTCTCAAATACTTGGCCAGGGCAATTATTTGCTCGGAAGAAAGTCGGTTGTCGAATCGAAACATGTTTAAGCCTCGACCTTGGCTGATGTTCTCCGCGATTGTTTTTTCTGAGCTACCATATCGATACTCGGCAGCGCTCAAATCACTCGGCGCTGGGCTTAGCAGCTTGAGGATTTCTTCAGGCGCCTTGCCTCTGCTGCCATGACACTGCGCACAAAGTTTCTTATAGAGTAGAGCGCCTTGGGTAAGTTCTACCGCCTGTGCCTTCAGCTTCTCGTAGGACTGGAAGTTCTCAGTTTCAAGCTCAGGCGGCACTTCAGCAAGCGTTTCCACTCGAAAAATCGACAGCGCCAGCAGAAAAACGCTGAGCACGCTCAGGGCTGAGCCAGCACCAGTACCAGTAAAGGACAAGTATTGAACTAAAGGGAATTTTCTCCGAGCCATCGTGTGACTTTACCATAGAAAGCTGGTAGCTTCACCGCTCTCATTTTTAGCTCAAAAGGACCTCGAAGCATGTTTGATTCGCTCCTCGGAATTTTTTCCACTGACATGGCAATAGACCTCGGAACAGCGAATACGTTGGTCTATGTCAAAGGCCGAGGTATTGTTGCCAATGAGCCCTCAGTTGTTGCTGTTCAGCACACAAGAGACGTAAAGAAAATTGTCGCAGTTGGCTCTGAAGCCAAACATATGTGCGGTCGCACACCAATGGGTATCTCGGCGATACGTCCGATGAAGGATGGAGTTATTGCTGACTTCGAAATGGCAGAAGAAATGCTTCGGTTTTTCATCGAGAAAGTGCATAACCGAAGGACTCTAGTCCGTCCTCGAGTCATAGTCTGCGTGCCCTTTGGTATTACCGAAGTCGAGAAACGAGCGGTGCGAGAGTCTGCAGAATCTGCCGGAGCAAGAGAAGTCTATTTGGTGACTGAACCGATGGCAGCAGCTATTGGCGCGGGCCTTCCGATTACTGAAGCATGCGGCTCAATGATAGTCGATATCGGCGGAGGCACCACAGAGGTCGCAGTTATTTCCTTAAAAGGAATAGTCTATTCGCAATCTGTTCGTGTCGGTGGTGACAAGATGGACGAAGCGGTTGCGAACTACGTTAAGCGCTCTTACAATTTGGCGATTGGTGAGCGGACTGCCGAGCAGCTAAAGATTTCACTTGGCACAGCCATGTCAAACGGCGAAAATCACACCGTTGAGATCACGGGCAGGGATCTGGTCGGTGGTTTACCGAAGACGGTCGAAGTGTCCCAAGAAGAGATTAGAGAAGCCTTGGCTGAACCGGTGAAGCAGATAGTAGAAGTTGTTCGGCAGGTGCTCGAGCGGACACCCGCAGAGCTTGCCTCAGACATAGTAGATCGCGGCATTACGCTTGCCGGCGGCGGTTCGCTTTTGCGCAATCTTGATAGTCTCATTAATCAGATGACAGGACTACCAGTGGTCTTGGCTGAAGATCCTCTTACTGCCGTTGTCATGGGCTCAGGCCGTATACTCGACAATCTTGAAGACCTGAAAGACGTGACGATTCAGTAAAGGCTTTCCTATGGCCTTTCGTAACTCAGGTTCATTTTCCGACTTCATTTCGCGGAACTCGGTGCCTCTATGCTCCCTCTTTCTGCTTGCTGTCTCCATGCAGCTTATGAGCGCAAGTTCGCGCAATCCAAAAATCGCAAATTCTGGAGCGCTTGTTATCGACACTGTGCTCGTACCCTTGGAAAAGGGCTATCATGAGGTGTCGGAATCTACGAAGTACCTCTGGACTCATTATGTGTGGCTGCTTGATGTTGAGAACGAAAGAAATTCTCTCCTAGACCGAGTGAAAGAGCTTGAGGCTCTAAACTCACGCTTGATGGAACACCAGCGTGAGAACGATCGCTTGCGAGGAATTCTTCAATTCTCGAATACAACATCGCAACAAGGTGTGGTCGCTACCGTTGTGGGGCGAGATCCTTCGAACTGGATTCAGACAATCACAATTGATCGTGGCGCAGACCAGGGGATTGCCATCGGGATGGCAGTTGTTGATGGGAATGCGATTGTCGGACAAGTGACCTCAGTGACTGCAGGCAGTTCGAAAGTTCTCCTTCTTACCGACTCTACCAGCGCGATAGATGCGATAGTGCAAAGTAGCCGGGCGACTGGTATCGCCGAAGGTGGCATGCATGGCGGCTTGTTGCGGCTGCGCTACGTGGAGCGCTTGCAAGAGATTCCCGTCCGAGCCGGAGATAGGGTAATAGCATCCGGACTAGATGGGGTCTATCCTAAAGGGACCTTAATTGGCGTTGTGCATAGAACCGATGAGAGCAAAGGGGGATTGTTTCAATTTATCGAAGTTGCTCCCAGTGCGGATCTTCGACGACTGGAAAATGTCTTGGTTATTGCGCCCGATCTCAAAGGCGCCCTGAACGAAGGTGAAGGGGGGAAATGATTCGTGTGACTTGCATTGCGTTAGTCGCAGGCCTCATGGGTCTTTTCGTGCAGGCTACCTTAATTCATTCAGCGTTTCCTGCGGCGATTGCCCCAGATTTTATCCTCGTGCTAGTCGTTCTTTTAGCGCTTCGAGAGCGTTCATTGCCTTTTCTTTTTCTCGCCTTTCTCTTAGGCATTCTTTCTGATTTCGCTTCGGGCCAATTCCTCGGCCTTAATTCCGCCGGCATGGTGGTCGCCTTCGGTCTTGTGGGGGTTATTTCAACCCGAGTGTATGCAGAGCGCTCGCTCGCGATAGCCTTCATTACCTTCGTTTGTTCTATTGCCAAGTCAGCCGTTTGCTTTGTGATGCTTATGATTTACATCAGCGCAGATGTGGTGACCTCAAGCCTTTGGCGAGTTGTGTTTATTGAAGCTCTCCTCAGCGCGCTTGCCGCGCCAATTCTGCTCTACTTGCTCAGCCTTGGAGTACGCTCATCACGAGCGAAGGGTGCACGGAAAAGTGGTCGAGGGCAGTCAACGTCGTACTGGGCAACGGATCGGTGATGCGTAAAAGCTCAGTTATAGACGATAGTTTCTCTCGACGACTTATCATCGCTCGCCTCCTTGTTTGCGGCGGATTTTTTCTGCTCGCCGTGCGTCTCTGGTACCTTCAGTGTCTCCAAGGAGATTTCTACCGCGACTTATCAGAGAACAATCGAACCCGCACAGTACGTACCCAAGCTCCCCGTGGCTTGATGTATGATCGTAACGGCAAAATTCTTGTAAAGAACCGACCTGCATTTCAAGTCGCTTTAATGCTCGAGGATACGCCTGATGTCTCCCAGACTCTCGATAAAATATCTTCGTTAATAGATAAAGATAAAGTTGAACTCGAAGCCCAGTTTGAGTCCAATCGCAGCGCGCGACGCTTTGAACCGAAGATTTTGCTTAGCGATGTCAGAAGAGAAGATCTAGCCCGACTAAAGGCTCATACGCATACGCTTCCAGGTGTGATTGTAAACGTCGTGCCGACGAGAGCCTATCCCTACAAGGGCGAGGCAGCACAACTCTTTGGCTATACCCGAGAAATTAGTCGAGCCCAGTTAAGCTCACGACGGAGCGAGGGGTATCATCTTGGCGATATTGTTGGTCAAAGCGGCTTAGAAAAACAATACGAGAGTCACCTTCGAGGTGAAGCCGGTTACCGGCGTGTGGAAGTTGATGCAAGAGGGGCAAGGCGTGGGGAATTAGGGATAGTCGAGCATCAGCAAGGCTCCAATCTACACCTGACCATAGACAGTGATCTGCAACGTGCGGCTGAGCAGGCTTTGGCGGGTCGCCGCGGTGCAGTCGTTGCGGTGGATCCTCGCAATGGCGAGATATTGTCGCTGGTGTCTTCTCCGCTATTTGATGCGAATATTTTCTCCGGTGAATTGTCGGCTAGGAAATGGGAAAAGATAAAACAAGATCGAGATAGGCCGATGCGCAATCGTGCGATCTCAAGTATTTATCCGCCAGGATCCACGATAAAACTTCTATGGGCAATTGCCGGACTTGTTGAGAAGAAGATTGACCCAAAGAAGAAAGTCTTCTGCCCAGGTTTCTACAAAATTGGACGGCGACGATACCGTTGTCATAAGCGCGATGGTCACGGCATGGTAAATTTACAGGAAGCTATTATGCTCTCCTGTAACGCCTACTTCTATCAACTCGGGCAACTACTCGATATTCACCTAATGCATAAGTATTTGGCGCTCTTTGGAATGGGCCAAAAAACTGGCATTGCCCTGCCGGGCGAGGAAGCCGCAACTCTACCCTCTCGGCAATGGAAGCTGGACCGCTTTGGGGAGCGCTGGTACCCCGGCGATACCGTGCCCGTATCAATCGGACAGGGGTATGTAACGGTTACGCCGATACAGCTTGCGATGATGACCTCAGTTATAGCAAACGGCGGGACTCTGTATCGTCCTATGCTGCTTAAAAAGATAGTCGAACTTGGAACAGGCGAGGAAATACATGCTCTTCCAGAAGTCGTGCGAAAAGTGCCTGTCCCAGGCGAGATTTTTTCTATAGTTCAGCAGGCAGCGCAATCGGTGGTTCAGGCTCCCAGAGGAACTGGAAAGCGGTCTGCCGTTGAAGGAGTTTTTGTTGGAGGCAAAACAGGGACTGCACAAGTAGCGGCTCTGGGGAAAGCTGGAGACAATGAACGCTTAAAGCACCACGCTTGGTTTGTGGGCTTTGCGCCCGTGCAGAACCCTGAGATTGCGCTCGCGGAA
>QIGM01000275.1 GCA_003230795.1 bacterium | reverse complement strand
TACAACCGAACTCGCAAGCACGCCAAGCGATTCGAGCTTTCGTTGCTGAATTCCAGACTCAATCCCTTTTTCAGGGGACAGCGTCTCGGTTGGCGTGAAGCTTAGAAGCAAATGAATATGCTCTTCGGTGCCTGAGCCCTGAGGTCCGGTGCGCAACGGACGAATGCTTAAGGAGAATCCACGTAAGCTGTGATCGTCAGAACGCCAGAGAACTTCTTTGTCTGTATGAGGAAAGAGGTTAAGTGTCCCCTTCTCTCCATCTGCGACCTCGCAGAGTTTTGCGATATTCGTTCCTAAACAATTTGCTCGAAGAGATGCGGTTGCAAGTTCAAAAGACTTGTTCACAGCGCACAAGGTGCCGTCTGGCGAAACAATCGCCAGGGACTCGGGCAGTGACTCAAAAAGTGATTCGAAGAGAGAACTCATAGATGTCTTTTGTATAGTCTAATAATCCGACCAATGTAGTGCGCATCCTCATCGGCTACAAGGCTTTAAAGCACGGCATTTCGAAAGAGCCTGATTTTTTGAGCTAAATTGTACGGGGATCTAATCGTGATCGCGTGTTAGGCGATAGTGCCTTCATGTCCAAAAGCCATACGTGATCTTTGATAAGCTTACAAATCCTACAAGCGTCTGGTGTAGGAAAAATCGACCGCTTTGTGGGCAACTTTTGACGCTTTGTCTTAGTTTTATGCAGTAAGAATGCGGAGAATTATTCTCCAAAACTGCGAATTTTTCGTTTCGCAATATTGATTGCCAAGGCATGATGATTTGCATAAAGCTTGTTTTGTAAGGGGGTTGCCTTATGTTTCTGCCGTCCCCAAGTGTGAGTCTCATGCCCTTTATAGGCCTTAGAGCCTAGGTTGCTGCTGAGTCTCTCACTAACTTGGTCCGCATCTTGCTGATTAGCAATGGTGAAGTGTTGATTTAAGCGTCTGGCTACGGACTCTTGAGAATTGATATCTGATTATATCAATCTCAATAACGGCCATCGTTTTTAGGAATGGAATCGTTTTTTTAAGGTTTGATTCGTGCCTCTTGGTTTTATCCTACTTGAGCGGTAGATAAGTAGTGACCTCGGGGTTGAAGTTATCGTTGTAGATTGGGAGTTAGTAGCATGGCTGAGTTATATCGCGGCACAGTAAAGTGGTTTAACGACGCGAAGGGGTTCGGTTTTATCGAGCACACTAGCGGCAAGGATGTCTTTGTTCATTATTCTGTAATTGAGTGGGATGGTTTCAAGACACTCAAAGATGGTGAGGAAGTAAACTACGAGTTGAAGGAAGGCGAAAAAGGTCTTCATGCAGCAAAAGTAGTTCGCACCGCAGCAGCAAAGAAGAAGGCAGAGAAAGCCCTCGCAGAAGGCGAACAAGTAGAAGGAGAAATGGTCGCTCCAAATTTGGAGACCGGTTCTGTTCCTACTGAGGTTCGTACCACAGCCTCTATGATTGAGGTTGAAAATTCAGAGCAGACTTCGTCTCCTGAAGGCCTGACAGAGGCTTCGGCGGATACCTCTGAAGATAGTACTGCTATCGAGCAGTAATAGAAGAAACAAAACGTTTGAGTTCCCCTCGTAACGTTTTGATTTCCTTCTGAGCACAGTACGTCGCGAGTCTCGATCGAGAGACTCCAAGGTATCGAAGTAGCTGATCAAGGTCACAAGGATGTGGCCTTCGTCTTTATTTGAACTGAGCTAGTCACGACTTAATCTGAATCATCACCCCCCTCCTTGAAAATACCCAAGTAAACTCACTCACTTAGTCTATCTAAAAAACGCCCTCCAGTTTCTCTTTTCACTCGTCGATTATCTTCATAGTTGTTTTAAAGGAATCGCCGTTCAAGGGTGTGTGCGGCTTTGAGTTGTAGGTTGTTAAATATGGGTGTGTGCAGTATTTTTGCGCCCGATTTCAGGTTATCTCAGCGCTTCTCTGTGGGATCTGCGTATCGTCTTGTTTTGACGTTACTGATTCTCTCATTTTTCCCTTCCCAGTCTCAAGCAGCACAAGAAAATGTTGAAGGCGAATTCATTATGAAATTCGCTGTGCAAAAGCGTTTTTCGGCTAGCCGAAATGAACGGCGCGTTGCTCGCGCGACGCTTGGTGTGGAAGTGCTTAGTCAGCACAAGATTACCGGCTCTCAATTGGTGCGATTAAAAGATAATCGTACGATGAATCATCAGTATGCCAAAGACCTTCTCGCCTCAGGGGTTATAGATTACATCGAGCCCAACTTTGTCGTTACGACGTATCAAAATACGCCGAATGACCCGCGCTATGCTGAGCTTTGGGGGATGAATAATCTCGGACAAACTGGCGGGACTGTAGACATTGATATCGATGCGCCAGAGGCATGGGAACTCTCTACGGGAAATGAAGAAGTTGTCGTTGGCGTTGTGGACACTGGAGTCAATTATCTCCATCCCGATCTTGCTGGAATAATGTGGCGCAATCCGGGCGAAATTCCGGCGAATGGCATTGATGACGATGAAAACGGCGTGGTCGATGACGTGTTTGGATTTAACGCCCGCGAAGGTGACGGCGATCCATTCGATGAGAACGGGCACGGTTCGCACGTCGCAGGTACGATTGGTGCTCACGGGAACAACTCCGTTGGGGTTTCTGGGGTAAACTGGAACGTCCGAGTAATGGCTTTACAATTTCTGGGTGGTAACGGCTCTGGAGATGTTAACGGAGCGATTGCAGCCATTGAATATGCGATAATGATGAAAAACCGCGGAGTAAATCTGCGTGTGTTGAATAACTCTTGGGGAGGCGGTGAATACTCTCGAGCGCTGGAAGATGTTATTCGAGAGGCAGAAAATGCCGGCATCCTCTTCGTCGCTGCTGCGGGGAACAGTTACAGCGATAATGATTCTCGGCCGGCGTATCCTTCAAGCTATCAACTAGATAACGTAGTCTCAGTCGCCGCCGTCGATTCCAACGGAAATCTCGCGGAATTTTCAAATTACGGGGCTCTCTCTGTAGACGTTGCGGCTCCTGGTGTCGGAATACTCAGCACTCACCTCGCAGATAACTACCAATTTCTCAGCGGAACTTCGATGGCAGCTCCTCATGTAAGTGGAGTGGCGGCATTAGTTCTTGGGCGTGAGCCAAATATTTCGCTTGATGATCTAGAGCAACGAATCACTCAAACGGTAAAGCTTCTGCCCACGCTTAATGGTTTGGCTTCTTCGCCTGGTATCGTCAGTGCGAAGAATGCTCTATTGAATATTCGTGCTCCGATTCCGCCTATTCCTCCGCTTGTGCGATACGCAGGATTAGGCGCGCTGTATGGCTTTGAACAAGATTTTGGTGAGAGGGTTCTCACCGTTGATGATGGATATGTGCCAGCGGACTTGCCGTTTGAGTTCCCTTTTTACGGTGCTTCGTTTAAACGAATAGCAATTTCATCGAATGGGCGAATAATTCCACTCACTGAAAACCAGCCTCTGCTCTCAGCGGACGATTATAGTAATGCCTTAACGCCTGGCATCAGTCCCTACCACGATGACTTAGTCGCCTCACCGCTTTCTCCGGGTATTGGCGGCGTCTATTACAAAGCGACTTCAAACGTTGTAACCGTCACGTGGATCGCAGCGAGCTACGCACATAGGGCTAGTCAGAATCCAGATGTGGAGATTCGTTTTCAGGCGAAATTATTTATTGATGGGAGAATTGAGTTTCACTACGAGGATACCTTTGTCGGAGACCCCGGATTTGATCATGGCGGTAGCGCAACGGTTGGAATTAACCCAGTCTCTCTAACTCGTGGAAATCCGGTTGAGTATTCCCATAACTCTTCAAATAGCGCCAAACTTGGAAACGGTACAGCAACGGCGTTCAGTAAGGAACGTAATACTGTTCAGTACGACTACGACGGGGATGGAAAGAGCGATCTTAGCGTGTGGAGACCATCAACTGGCATGTGGTTTATTCTCGAGTCATCCTCGGATTTCTCGTTTGATTCTCACAAGGCGTATCAAATGGGTCTGAGTGGTGATGTTCCGCTTTCAGGTGACTACGACGGTGATGGGAAAGCAGATCTGGTCGTATGGAGACCATCAAATGGCACCTGGTATATTCGCGAGTCCTCCAGAGGGTTTGACTCAATCAAAGCGATACAATGGGGACTAGCCGGTGATCAGCCACTTGTAGGCGACTATGATGGTGACGCGATAAACGACCTTGCGATTTATCGGCGCAGCGAGGGAGCGTTCTACGTCTTACTATCGAGTGGCGGATTTAATAGAATCGGTGCGCTCGCGGGAAATAGTCAGTCGCATCTTGCGATTGCTCTTGGCGGCCCTTCCAATGACCCTGTGGTCGGTGACATCGATGCCGATGGAAAGGATGATTTCATTACGGTTTGGCAGCTACAGCGATTCTGGACTGTGAAGAATGATACTGGAGTGATGATTGAATCACTACCCTGGGGAGAGCCAGGCGATACTCCCCTTACCTGCGATGTTGACGGTGATAATAAGAGTGATCGTATTGCTGTCAGAGTGGCCTCAAACAATCTTCTAGAATGGTATGCTGCTCGCGCAGACGGGAGCGTCTCTGTGGATGTTTTCGGCTCACTTGGTGATAAGCCTACTTGTGACAGGGATTTTGATGGGGATGGCACCGGCGACCTCGCCGTATTTAGGCCTCATACCGGGGAATGGTTTGTTCGCTTCTCAAGTGATTCCAAGCTGGTAAATTTTTCCTTTGGGCTTCAAGGCGACCAATTAGTAAACTTCAACGAGTATTAGGC
>QIGM01000316.1 GCA_003230795.1 bacterium | reverse complement strand
AGTGTTCAAAACACTTGGTCTTCTTACGATGCTGCTTGGTGTCTCCATGCTAATACCTTTTGCGGTCGCGGTCTTGTATCAGGACAACGGTTTGCAAGTATTAGCAATGTCCTCTGCGGTTACGTTTGTAATCGGTTTCGTGCTCTTTGTCTTGTGCAACCGAGCAGGGGAGCAGATTCGCAGTCGAAGCGCGTTCTTTCTTGTGACGGCCGCCTGGTTTTCAGCGACCGTGTTTGGCGCATTGCCCTACTACTTTTCAGATATGGGCTTGAGTCTGGTTGATGCCTGGTTTGAGTCGGCCTCAGGATTTACGACGACTGGGGCTACGATTCTTACGGATATCGAAGCCACACCCAAGTCAATTCTTCTTTGGCGTTCTCTTACTCAATTCTTAGGAGGGATGGGTATCATCGTTCTGTCTCTCGCGGTGCTACCACTTCTTGGAGTTGGAGGGATGGATCTTTATCGTGCTGAAGTCCCTGGTCCAACTTCTGATAAGATTTCTGCTCGGGTGAGTGAAACTGCTCGAGCACTGTGGATGGTGTATTTGGTGTTTGCGCTGGTGCAGACTTTTGTTCTTTGTGCCTTCGGTATGTCGCTATTTGATGCGGTAAACCATGCGCTTACGACAATGGCTACCGGAGGCTTTTCGACACGGAACGCTAGTATTGCGGCGTTTGATAGTGCAGCGATTGAGTTTGTGGTGACATTTTTTATGTTTCTAGCTGGAGCGAATTTTATTCTCCATTACCGCGCCTTGGTAAAGGGGGATTTCTCTTTAGTTGCGGACAGAGAACTTCGATTCTATACCGCGATCACGGTGGGAAGTATTCTCATCGTTTCAGCAGCGCTCTGGGGAGTTCACTACGATACCTTTGGTCAAGCCATACGCTACGGTGCCTTTCAGGTGGTTTCAATCCTCACAACGACCGGTTACGGCACGGCAGACTACCTACTTTGGGGAGCTTTTTCTCAGGTCCTACTACTGGGATTGATGGTTATCGGGGGCTCTGCTGGCTCAACGTCTGGTGGCATCAAGTGCATACGGGCAATGCTTTTGATTAAACAAGGCTACCGCGAGCTCTACCGCATGATTCACCCGAAGGCAGTGGTGAGCCTAAAGCTTGGTGATAGCGCCGTTCCTGCGGGGGTTTCTAGTTCAGTATTCGGCTTTTTCTTTCTCTATATCACCCTAGTGGGTGCAACTACCTTAGCGCTTACTGCATGCGGAGTTGATATCCTTACCGCACTTTCGGGTGTTGTCTCTGCGCTTTCAAATGTTGGGCCAGGACTGGGAGAGATTGGACCGATGTTGAACTATAGTGGCTTGCCTGATCTAGCTAAAATACTGCTTTGCGCCTGCATGATAGTGGGGCGACTTGAAATTATGACCGTGCTCGTCCTGTTTACTTCTGAATACTGGTCTTCTTAGGCCACTACGAAGTTAACTAATCGTTTCGGAACGACAATCTCTCGCTTAATCTCCTTCCCCTCTAGATACGTAGCGACTTTCTCACTCTCCTTTGCAAGGGCGAGAAGCTGTTCTTTATCAAGCTCCGCATCGACCTCGATGGTGTCTCGCAATTTGCCGTTCACTTGGACGGCAATGGTAACCGTATCGAGCTTCGTCAAGGCTTCGTCGAATTCCGGCCAAGGTTCATAGGCGAGAGTGTTATCCGAGCCGAAGAGCTGCCAGAGTTCTTCACCTAAGTGGGGGGCGAAGGGTGCAAGGAGTAAAACGAAGCGTTTCGCGATACTGAGGTCTAACTCTTTAGAGTCAGTGGCAACGTTAAGAAAAGACATGAGAGCAGCAATAGCCGTATGAAACTTCATATCCTCGATGTCGCTGCCTACTTTTTTAATGGTGCGGTGTAGGCTTTTCTCTAGTGCGCTGGCTTCTGCCGGAATAACGGCGTCGACGATACTGCTCCTCGGTGTGCCGTCCTCGCCAATGAGCGCATGCCAGGCTCTGTTAAGGAACTTATAAATTCCACCAGCGGCTTTGGTATTCCAAGGCTTAACTTGTTCGAGCGGCCCCATGAACATTTCGTACATTCGTAGGGTATCGGCGCCGTAGTCATCAATGAGGTCATCGGGATTAACGACGTTCCCGCGTGACTTCGACATCTTTTGATTGTCTTCTCCAAGAATCATTCCCTGGTTTACAAGCCGTTGGAAGGGTTCCTGAGTTGAGACTAGTCCGAGATCGTAGAGGACGTGATGCCAGAAACGAGAGTAAAGTAGGTGGAGCACGGCATGCTCTACGCCGCCAACATAGAGGTCAACCGGCATCCAGTATTCTTCTAGATCCTTGTCCCAGGCAGCTTTAGAGTTTTTTGGATCGAGAAAGCGTAGATAGTACCAACAACTTCCGGCCCATTGGGGCATGGTGTTTGTTTCTCGACGCGCATTCTTTTCCGGCAGATCAACCCATCTAGCCGCGCGAGCGAGCGGTGGCTCTCCGTCTTCGGTAGGTTGGTATTGCTCAACTTCGGGGAGTAAGACGGGTAGCTCTTCATCGGGAAGAAGCGTCGGTCCGTCTTCAGTGTGAATAACTGGAAAGGGTTCTCCCCAGTATCGTTGGCGACTAAATAACCAATCGCGAAGTTTGTAGTTAACAGTTCGCGCTCCGAGCTTCTTCTCTTCTAGCCAGTCGATCATCTTGGCTTTCGCGGCCGAAACATCTAGACCATCGAGAAAACCCGAATTTACAAGTGTGCCATTATCCGTGTGGGCGGCCTGCGCTACGTCTCCCCCAGAGACGACTCGGTAATTGCTATGTCGAATTTCTTGGCGAACCCCCAGTCACGCTGGTCGTGCCCAGGTACGGCCATAATCGCTCCTGTGCCGTAGGTAATCAGCACGTAATCGGCCACGTAAATGGGGATGTTCTCTTGGTTAGCGGGGTTAATTGCGTAAGCCCCAGTGAAGACGCCTGTCTTTTTGTCCGCTTCCTCTTGCCGTTGACGATCGCTTTTATTGACCGCTTCTTGCACGTAGCGTTTCACTACTTTTTTCTGCGTTGCTGAAGAAATTTCAGAAATAAGCGGATGTTCCGGCGCGAGCACTGCGTAGGTCGCACCGAAGAGCGTGTCAGGTCGAGTGGTATAAACTTCGAAACTCAGGCCTTGATGCTCAGAGACTTGAAAGGGAACGGTGGCTCCTTCGCTTCGCCCGATCCAGTTTCTTTGCATCTCTTTGACATTCTCAGGCCAGTCAAGATCCTCGAGGCCGGCAAGCAGACTCTCGGCGTAGTCTGTGATGCGAAGCATCCACTGGCGCATTGGTTTGCGAATAACGTCATGTCCGCCACGCTCACTCTTGCCGTCTATTACTTCTTCGTTCGCAAGAACGGTTCCAAGTGCGGGGCACCAGTTAACCGGCACCTCAGCCATATAGGCTAAGCCTTTGCGGTAGAGCTGAGAAAAGATCCACTGTGTCCAGTGATAGTAGTCCGGATCGCAGGTAGACACTTCACGGTCCCAGTCATAGGAGAAACCAAGCGCTCGGATCTGACGGCGAAAATTGTCGATGTTTTTTGCAGTAGTGACCGCTGGGTGGGTACCCGTTTCAAGTGCGTACTGTTCAGCGGGTAATCCAAAAGCGTCCCAGCCCATAGGATGAAGGACGTTAAAGCCATTCATTCGTTTGTAGCGGCAAAGGATGTCGGTTGCGGTGTAGCCTTCGGGGTGCCCCACGTGCAAACCCGAACCCGAAGGGTAGGGGAACATATCGAGTACGTAGTACTTCGGTTTATCCCGTTGAACCTCCGCTCGAAACGTCTTGTTCTCTAGCCAGTAGTCTTGCCATTTGGGCTCAATCTCAGCTGGACGGTACTTTGAGTTGGTGTTCTTTGCTTTTGAGGCGGATTCCACAGATTTCCCAATTCCTAATAGGTTAATCATATTAGTCGGGAAACACTCTAGGGGGTCTGAGCCCTTAGAGTGCGGAAGGAGGCTGATTCTTCCTTTCTCCCGATAGATACGATATGGTTTTGCTCCTTTAAAAATAGGAAATTAGCCGAATGAATTTCAAATTGCCAGCGTTCGTTTATTCTAAAAATCTGCCTTGCGGGTATTCTAAAAACCTGCCTCGCGGGTGGTCTCAAAATTTGCGCCGTGGAATGCTCCTAGTGTTTGTCGTCTCAATTGCGACTTCATGTGGGTATGCCTTCCAAGGAAGCGGCACGGTGCTCCCAGGAGATATTAAGACAATAGCCATTCGTGTCTCTGAGAATCAAACAACAGTGACCGGGTTAGGCTTGAGCTTCACAGAGAAATTGCAGTCTCGTTTCGAGCGATACGGGGCAGTCAAGATTGTTGATCCAGACGAGGACGGCGACGCAGAGCTAATAACCAAGATTCTTTCTATAGAAACCAGCGTTCAAGACGTAACAGGTGAAACCGATATTGAGCTTGAGCAAGACATGACGCTGACGATTTTTGCAGAATTGCGTCGTAGTAACGGGCAAGTTTTGTATAGAAATCCTCAACTAAAGTCTCGAGAGAGTTTCGCCTCGGTAAGTGATGTGGTTGTCACCTCTAGCTCTAGCTTTGCTCAGGGCGGGATCAGCGCCGATACATTGGGTACTCTCGGTTCACGTGAAGTGTCGCGTGGACAGCAGACGGCAGTTCTTGATGAATTGCTAGATGAATCAGCACGCCAGTTGTACCTCGATGCTGTTGCGGCTGAATTTTAGCAGGCCGAATTTTAACAGGCCGAATTTTAATAGGGTCGACGAATACGAACATGCCAGGTCTATTAGATGGCTTTGAGCCAGAAGCGCTTTCAAAAACAGAAC
>QIGM01000518.1 GCA_003230795.1 bacterium | reverse complement strand
AATCGGCTCGTTTTCAATTACGACACCTACCATTTCTTCTTTCGTGGAGGTCAAGGCGACCTTCCCGCCAAACACCGTAATTTCGGCTGGGATTCGCACCCCTTCGAGCATCTTGACTTCTCTTTTACTCGCACTTCGCTTGCGCAACTCGCGATCTGATACTTCGGATTTAACCGCAATCGCATTCCACCAAATATTTCGCTCTTCGCGGCGCTCAATGAAGTTCTTCACCCAGTACCTCATATCTTCATCATAACTACTCCAGCTATATTGAAGATCCACAATTGAGTACATCGGCTCGTCTTTCGTGCGCAGGATGTCTTCCCAGATATCTTGAATTCCTTGCTTTCCCTGAAAAAACCGAACCTTCGGTTTTTTCGACAAGGGACCACGCAAATTCTCTAACGCAGGCACAATTCGCTCAAGGCGTTTCTTTTTTGCCGCGAGATCCTCGAGTTGATTATTAATCATCGCCACGAGGGATTCAGGTGGGCAGCAATTAAAATGCCGCACACTGTTTTTGACAATCTCTTGAATAATGCCCTTCTGTTGAAGAGCCGCTAGAATATTGTAGGTATGGCTACGTTTTAGGCCAGCCCGTTCCGCAATAACGCTCGCCGGGCGCGGTCCCAGAGAAAGTGATGCTTGGTACACGGCTACTTCAGCTTCAGTCAGACCAAGACCCGCAAGCGCCGCTGTGACATCCTCATTAGCAATCGACATAGAATTCTGGGCGTCCTTTCTCCCCTGAACGACTCATCAAATAACGACGTCGCACCTTAAATTTAGGCACCAAAAAGCAATCCGCATAGCAGACCCCAGAAACATAGCCCGGAAATCTTAACGCTGTCTATGAGAACTGTGGAATGCCTCACGCTCACACACTAGGACGGCTGCTCGGCATCCTGAAAGCAGAACGGCGCATATCCGTAGTGGACCGTAATCTCCTCGCCTACCGCAATATCTCGCTTTGCAACGAAGACATACTTTCTACCCTCCCTCTTATAAGAGGCCGCGTTGAAGTCATCAGAATGGTTATAGAGATTGCCATAACCAAGAAGAAGCGCCTGCTTGCGACCCTTCCACCACCAGAGATAGTCGTCGAAGATAGTAACAATCGCAGTTCGGTAAAAACGTTTGAGAAAGTTCCACTTCAAACGCTTGTCGTATTTAATCAATACAGTTGGGCAACACTCGATCAATTCACCCTCATCCAAGGCCTCGAGTGCGATGATTCCTAGATCTTTCCCGGCCACCTTAGTGAGCTGAATTTTTGGCGAAATGAAAAACTCCGGATCTTGTTCACTCGGATCATAACGAAGCGCAGCAGCATTAGTTTGAAAATTCACGAAACACCAATAGGCCAAAAACAATAAATACAATACTAATGAGAAGCCGAGAGCGTCTCGCGAAGACCGGCGAAATGCGGGCGGCAACCCGATTTAATACCATCAAGAAGATGGCATACCATAAGACATCTCCAAGAACGATACCCGCAAAGATTACATAGAAACTCCAATAGCTGAGAAGTCCTGAGCCATAAGTCTCAGCCATCTTCGCCACTCCAATCCAGTAGGCGACATAAGCGGGGTTAGAGCCGAGAAGCAGTCCCACGAAAAAATCTCGCACACAGCTGCCTGCGGTAAGAGATTTGGGCTTTTCAAGATCTATCTCTTTCTCTCGCGCAATACTCAGAAGGCCAAGCACTCCAATCGCCAACAAGCCTGCACCCGCCGCAAGACCCACGATCGGTGTATAGCCAGACTCCTTAATCCAGAGCGTATAGCCCCAAAAGGCAAGCGAGGCATAAAGAGCATCTAAAAAGATGAGCCCGACTATAAATGAAATGATATTTCGGAATGGCTTTGCGGGTGGAAGTACCGAATGGGCGAGCCAAAGATTCGTCGGCCCAATCGGCAATGCCGTTACAAGCCCTGCCAGCATTCCCGCGACAAACAGAGTAAGCACGTCTAACATCGAAGCCACCGCAAAACTCTAGCCAGTAAAGACCCGACTAGCAAAGACACTGAGATGCTACGGCTCGACGCGAATGCGCTTTCCATCAACTTCGTCTCGCTTAAAATTCAACTTCCCATCAAGCACGCTCGTCATCACACCACCCCTATAGAGCAATACATAACGCAGCTCACCTGCGAGATCCCAATACTTAACCTCTCCCTCAAGCTTACCGTCCGCGTATCGACCTTCAAACTTCAGTAGCCCGTCTCTGTACCAAACACGTCTCAAGCCTTCCCGTTTGTCCAATTTATACTGAGCCTCTTCCTGAAGCTCGGACACCGTATGCCACTTCAGAGCGGCACCATGTTTCATATCGTCACGATACTCGAGAACTGAGAGGCGTTTCCCAAACTCGTTAAAACGCTTTTGGGCACCCTCTCGCCTACCGGCTTTCCAATGAGTCTCCAAAGCTTTCTCGCCGTTCTCATGCCATTCCTTTGCCAGACCCTCTACTCGCCCAGGGCCGATAAAGGGAGTAAGAGATTTTTTAGCACCGCTAGGATGGAACTCTTCCCAGTTCCCCACTCTAAATCCATTCTTGTAAGAACCCTTCGCAACTAATACTCCGACGCGATTCCAGGTCTCCGACCGACCGCTTTTCTTTCCGTTTCGGTAAGTGACTTTTTCTTTCTTGTTGCCGCTAGGAAAGTAAGTAATCCATGTACCGTGACGCTTGCTGGATTGATACCCTCCAAGCGTACGAAGTTTTTTTGAGGCGTAGAACATACGCCAAAGACCATCCGGAATAAATTCGTCACCGCGAGTATACTTCCTACAGCCGTGGCCAGCCTTATCCTCGACGTACTGAAACCCTTGGGCACAAAACTCCTCGGCAATCGAAGAGTCTACCCACATGAATCCAGACAGTATGAAAAACCCAGACGGTATGAAAAACGTAGTGCTCACTCGAGCGAGACAGCGCCTCGTTCTCTGTTGGCAATCCATTGTAGCAATTCCTATTCGTAAAAAACTGACGCTCTTTTATTACAAACCTAAAGTTCGAGAGCGACGACTTCTTCTAGTGCACCAATAAGCTCTTCCCGACTTGGGCTGGAGTCCACCTCTCGATTCTCTCCACGTTTAGCCAGGGAAACTTCTTCTTCCTTAGTATCACCCAATAGGGCTGCTTGACTCCTCTCTTTTCGCTTCAAATTGTAATATATGATCTCATCAACCTTTGTCGCATGAAGCGACATAATGCTCACCGTTCCCGTTTGCCCAATTCGATGCACTCTATCGACCGACTGCATCCAATGCTCTGCGTTCCACGTTTTATCAAGATAGACGGCATTTTGGGCTGCGGTAAGAGTAATCCCAACTCCGCCTGCTGCCGGTATCGCCACCAAGATACGCGTAGAATTTTCAGCGCCAGACTGAAAATCGTCTACAATTTCACTTCGCTCAGCCGTGGAAGTATTACCAGTGAACGCCTTTGCCCCATGGGTTTGGTATCTCTCGACCAACTCAGCGACATTTATGCGATAGTTCGTCCAAATAACTAGCTTCCCTCGCTTCTCTTCGACAATTTCACGCACAATCTCATCGAGCTCTACAAACTTAGCGGGTTCCCCCTCCCATTCCGGATCTACCAGACGCGGGTTTGAGGCAACCTGCACTGCTCGTAGAAACTCCTCAAGGATATTGTCGATCTCTCGCAGAAACAGCTCCCCGCTAGAAGAACGAACTCTGAGTAAGAGATCTCGGCGAACCTCTTCATAGAACTTCTTCTGACTTCCTCCCATCTTTACATCGCGAATGCTAAAAATCTTCTCCGGAAGATCGACCACCTCTTCTTTTTTTCTACGAAGCAGCACCTCGCGTACGCGCTTACTGGCGTCTTCTACTTCGTCAGGTCGAAACTTCTTTATCGCGAACTTACTCCACTTCGTACCAAGCTCAGCGACAGATTCCAGCCACTTGTAGTAGTTGGTACCAAATCGCTCCCCCTTATCGACTAGCAGGACCTGGGACCAAATATCAGTTATATCTTTTGGCGTTGGTGTTCCGCTCAACAACACTCTTCGCTCACACAAAGGGGCTATCATCGATAGAGCTTGAAAGGTTTTAGATTTGGGGTTTTTCGCTCTCTGTGATTCATCAAGAACTAGAAAAATCTTTCGAGTTCTACATAATTCGTCAAATGCAGGAAGCATATCCGCTAGGCGAAACGACTCGTAATTCACCACAACTCCTGACAACCAATCAGGCTCGTACTGCTGAAGTTTACCTAAAAACTTATGCCGCTTAGACTTACCTTCCGGTACTTGCACCAGCTTAATGTCTTCAAACCACTGCTCCCCCTCCCTTACCCAGTTTCGTGTAAGCGAGTTCGGGCAAACAACGAGGAGCTGCTCGACAAGGCCCTGCGCGCGCAAGGTATGAAAGGCTGCAAGCACTGAAAGGGTTTTCCCAAGACCCATATCATCCCCAAGGATACCTTGAGGTGTTTCAAGCAGCCACTTCACCGCGACTCTCTGATGAGGAAACAAGGTATTCTTTATGCCCGCGTCTAGTCCCGGCGGTTCAGCATCTTGCATTTCACAGTAGCGTCGCTGTGCTTCGAAGAGAGTCGCTCTTGTTTCAAGCTCTTCGAGTTCCTCGATAAAACCGCACGCCTCTTTCGCTTGCTCACCGCCGAGCTTCTCAGAAATCGCTTGGCGGTATCTGAGCACCTGGGACCGCGGCACCGGATAGAACAGACCTTGCTCTAACTTCTCTCGCCTACCTTTACTGAAGTGTTTCCAAGAAAACTCCTTAGCGAGCTTCAGTAGCTCTTTCTCAAGGGTTGCATCAA
>QIGM01000450.1 GCA_003230795.1 bacterium | reverse complement strand
TCTTTGGAAGAAACCTCAGACTCATCAACAAGTCCATACACCTGCACCTCCCGATTCTTCCCTTTGAGTCGTTTCTTACCAAAGCCCTTCCAGGGAAGTTCACGTTGGCGAGCGTTAAGCTCGGAAAAAACAGACTCAGAAATAACTAGCGGCGCGCCAACCTCTTTGGTCATGGACTCAAGTCGGGCAGCGGTATTCACCGGGTCTCCAATAGCGGTGAACTCTAGGCGCTCTTCAGAGCCAATGTTACCAACAACAACCTCACCGCGACTTATTCCGATGCCAATCTCCATCGGCATGCTAAGCTTTTCATTTACCTTCTCAAGAGACTCGAGCATTGAAGTCGCCGCGGCAACCGCACAACGTCCTGCTGGCTCCGAATCTTCCAGACCGAAAATCGCAAGCAGTCCATCACCGATAAATTTATCAACTACTCCCTGGTGTCTATGCACGATCTTCACCATCTCAGAGAAATACTCATTTAGATCGGACACCACTTGTTCAGGATCGTTTTTCTCCGTCCTCTCGGTGAAACCACGAACATCCGAGAGTAAGATCGCGAGATTCCGACGAGTACCGCCTAGTACAATCCCATTCTCAGGATCATCAAGTATCCCCTGCGCAACCCCCTCATTGACGAATTTCCCTAGGAGATCTTTGGTGAGAGTCATACGCCTCAGAGAGCGAATCATCTCGTTCGTATGCTTGGCGATTAGACCGAGTTCGTCCCGGCTAGCAACAGGCACCACAGATGAAAGGTTTCCTTTGGCGACCGAGTCAAGCACGCGCTGCTCGGCATCAAAAAACAATCTGAGATTCTTGGAGTAGGAAATCAGAACATTCATCAACAGCGTAATAAGAACACCGCCGACAAGCAGAAGTTCAATTACCACCGCTCGCTTCGCAGTCATGTCATCAAGATCTTTTTGCTCAAGTAACCACCCTACGTCCTGGATGAAAATTAGCGCGACAACACCAGTCACCAGAACAACACTCATGGCTGCAAGCGCGATAATCTTCGAGGTCAAAGGCAGAAACTTTCCCTCTAAAATTATTTCTCTATTTCGCTCAATAGCGTCGATAAGAACTCGCTGTTCTCGAATAACAGAGAGATCAAGCGCGAAAAAGAATCCAAGTGTGAGACACCCCACCGCAAGCTTAAGACCGCTAGCAATAGGAAAACTAAAAAACACTGTGTTACTTATCGTAAGCAATATGCCAAGCAAGGCAAACAGACTGAACTCAAGCGCAAACTGCCGAGTGGCCCACTCCAGCGGTGCATGAGTCAACACCCACTTCGGCATCAACAAAAAGCGAAAGGCAAAACAAATCAAAGCGTAAAACAAAACTATCGCCGAAAGGTGCACCGCCCCCACCCCTTCCAAAAAAGGACAAACCTCCCCACCGTACACCCCAAGCAAAACCACCGCAGCCACGTAATAAACCGACGCTCTCTTTATAAGAAAATGACCTAACACCACCTGCTCCAACGATTCAATAAAAGTAGGACTCCGCCCTACCGCATGTTCTAACTCCAGAGCCTCCGATTTACCACACAATTCCCCCTCCACCCAAAAAACACTCCGAGCGCAACTCCCCCAAGACCAACGTTTAAAGCCGGTGCCCTGCTTACGTAGGCAAGAACGAGCCCAATCCGCGGGTGTGAGCACTCCGGAGTGGAACTCAAGCACAGCGAAGCGAGCCATTCCACGCAGGAGTGCTCACACCCGCGGATTGGGCGCACAAATCACTAGAATTTGAATAGGTAGGAACAGACTAATCGCTGCTAGATTTAGCCTCAGCTCGCAGCAACCTCAGGCTCTCATTGAGAGCAAGCCGCAAAGCCTTAAAATGAACAATAGAGCCAGCCTTAAACTCGCTCTCTTCACTAGTGGTAATCTCCAGGCAAAGCACACCCAAATCAATGCTTCCACCCATAGCCGCCGAAACATGCCGCAGCTGATAACCACTCCTCAGAATTCCGCTCTCAGAAAACGGCAAATCCTTAAACACAGAGGCCGATAGAATTTTTGCGATGTAGGGATCATACTTCGAGAAGATACTACGCGCCTCCGATCCAAGATAAACCGAAGGAAGCAACTGCTCCCCGCCCACCTTCGACAAGAAGATACAGCCGTTACTAAAACCGGCAATCGGAATCGCTTTGTTGAGCAACCAATGCAAAGCCTCAATCGGAGAGGCCTCATTCAATAATCCATAATAAGTCTCTAATGCCTCAGTCAAAGCAGGTTCGCATCCCTTAAGCAGAGAGGCGTTCTTTGATTCGCTTAAGCTCTTGCGCTGGGTGACAACACGTCGAGTAAAGAGCGAAGTCCCAAGAGTTGAGGAGTATCGCTCCAACCTTTCGCCTGCTTTCGCTTCTAGGTCTTTCACTAGCGAGGAAGTCTTATCACTTCCCAACATGCGCTCGATCTCGGGGACGCTTTCTGACCATTCCTTTTCGGCACTAGGAAACTGTCGCGGATTCTGCAATTTAGCGAGGCCTTCAGCCAGTTCGCAAATAGCACCAATAGCTTCTGCTGAATCGGGATTGGTGTAGTCTATCAGTTGTGGCAAGTTCGGGTTTTGATTGGCTCGAGAGTATCTCACCGCTTTTTGTAACTGAGGGCGCAGCTGCCAATCAGAGGCAAACGCTGCTGCTAGTCTCTGTGGAGACTCTCCCAGAATTCGCTGAATATTCGCTTCCAATGTTCCTTCGCCACGACGAGTCGCATGGAGAACCTTGGGAAAGAGACGTGGATAGTTCCAAGCTATAAGATTCGGAACGAACTGTCGTAATGCGCTGCACGCCGTCACACTGTTTGTGCCAGATTTCCCCTCAACTCCCATCGCTTCCGCGCCAAGAATATCAGCACCACTCAGTGAGCGAATCGAATGTGCAAATTGCTGCTGTTGGAACTTACCCATTCGCCGAAAACGATGCAGGGATAGCTTCGCAGCACTTGTATCAAAAAGTGTTTCGAGTTGATCTTTATTTAGTGAGTCGAGAATCTCAACTGGATCCTTCTCCCACATCTGGTCGCGCGCAACGTCTTTCAATCCACGTAGGCAATGCGCGAGTAGAGAAAAATCTTCGCCGATATCCTCAAGCACGCTCGCTCCCTCAGCGTAATGATCGCTGGCAAGTTTCTCTTGAATCTCTTCGAGAAGTCCAGGTGTGGGCGGAATCCAACCGCGCTGGAGATATTTGTACATCTCCACGCGTCTTGTTCCCCCACCATAACGTCGAATGGAGCGACTGATAGTAACTGTAGCCATGCATATTGTATCGGCTGTGCTTTGCGCTTTATTGAGCAAAAAAAGCGTGTCGACCACTTTGGAAGTTCGGAGCGTACGCAGGAAAACGAAAGATTATTACTCTTTCTCACACAAGATTAAATAGGATAGTGAATTTGGGCAGTTAAGCTAGAAACAGCTTAACTAAGTACTGCGGCAGACTAAGTGGCACCAAGATCCTGCCGAGCTTTTCGATCCCCCTTCCCGATGTATCGTAGGAAGGACTTCTCGATCACCTGCCGGACCATTGTATAGATTTGGTTCTTGTCTTCATAGAGACTAAAGAAACCCAAGGGAATCTGGAATCCACCTCGGTCCCGAATGTTACCACCCCCGTAGAACTTACCGCTCTCAGGCGAGGCCCCCAGAACTTCTTTGAGGAATTCATCAGGATTAATCGTTTCACTTCTCGTTCTC
Organism: bacterium; assembly: GCA_003230795.1. Classification (GTDB taxonomy): domain Bacteria; phylum Bdellovibrionota_C; class UBA2361; order SZUA-149; family SZUA-149; genus SZUA-149. The sequence continues at coordinate 1,122 of QIGM01000450.1, read as the reverse complement.
AGAGAACCATCGATAGTCGTATCATCGACAATTGCAAAGACTAAGACGGTATCGGTCCCTTCTCGTGACAGCAATAACTCTGCAACCTGCGGAATGGCGTCACGATCCGCGGCACGCACAAAGCCAGCATCGGAGACGATAAAGTTATCATGAATTCTGCGATTCACGAGCGCGTTCTCAAACATGTCAATCATTGACGGCGCTAACACTCTTCGCTCAATAAGTTCAATTACCTGCGTATCTACGCAAGGAGAGAGATACGCTGCTGCTGCGTAGTCGGCTTGCGTTGCCATGGAGAAACGCCCGGTGTCGCTGCGTAAACCATGCATTAATGCTGTCGCAAGACCAACCTGATCGGGATCGCTCGGTGAAAGACCTTCTGGAATCGCCTTTTTTAGATACTCAGTGAGTATTGCGGCGGTCGAGCCAACTTGTGGCCGGATATCAACAAAGGCTGCAGGTGGCGCGCTTACATCTTCTCGGTGATGATCAATGAACGCAAGTAAAGCTACGTTATGCTCAAGTAAACGTGAATCTATCGGTGTCTGAAGCTTTTGAGAGTCGACGATGCTATACGCCGAAAAACCGGAGATATCGAATTCTGAAGTGTATTTTACAAGATTGATCCCTAGGCGCTTCACTAGCGCTCTATTCTCGTGATGACTTACTCCGTGGAAACAGAGAATCGTTGTGTCGATCTCAAAGTGATTACCTAGAAACCCTAGGGCCAAACCCGAGGAGATAGCATCGGGATCAGGTGTGCCCTGCAGAATCACAAGATGATTGGCACCGCGATACTCAGCAAGCTGTTTCGAAAGTCGTTCGTACGCACAGCTAGTGTCCTGAGTGTTCAGGCTATGTTCGTGATGCGTATCATCCGGTAGAGCGCGTTCGAACTCTGCCAAGTTTTCAACTTCAGTGGCCACTGTAATCAATTCTCAATAATACTAAGCACAGCACCTCTTTCCTCAGCGCTGTAGCTTGGAATAAACCCATATGAGATTTCGACGACTTCGTCGGCCCTGGGGATTCTTATTTAAATCCCGCCCGGATTGGAAATAAGCTAGGCGTGCAATCTTCATTCTTTACCGACTCTTAGCTCAGCAGCCTAAGTCTAAGAAC
>QIGM01000449.1 GCA_003230795.1 bacterium | reverse complement strand
TTGTTATACTTAGTACGCAGGCAATTCCAGGAAACAAAAACTGGGATGCATTGCAGGAAAAGTTAACGGGAAACGCGACTACAACAAAACAATTTTTGATAGCACCGCTACTCAAAAATTAAAACACAAACAATCTTGAGCTTCTTCTCTGCTCGATTGTTACTAAAGGATTTGCATACTATATCATCTTAATTGGTTCTCCCCCACGAACCTCCCTCTGTTCTTCTCCCGCTTATTAGAGCACGGATACAAGGCTACTCTATTGTCGGTGCCAGACTGCGCTTCCGAAGGTAACTACACAGTCGCTCTTCTCGTCGATCGCTTGATGATATCCAAGCGTTTGACCTGACAAGCTCCAATCAAGTCTACGCATCACGGAAAACATCGTATACATCGACGGATACCCACAAATGCGGCGTGCGTCTTGATCTTCAGCCATATGCGAATACAGCGCGCTAGGGTCTGCTTGAAGTATTGCGTCGAGTAGTTCCTTGTCACGACTCGCAACATGCCGCTGACGAACAACATCGCAAGGCTCCGGGTCTCCAAAATGTGTGCCTACGTGAGCGAAGTCTACCCCGGCAAAGAACGTTACTTTTTTGCCTGATGCTTCAAGCAAGCTGAGTTGCTCAGAGAGGGCATCAACAAAATCACTCACAACTGCATCTTCCAGAGGCTCGCGGTCTTGAAAAAAGTACTGGTGAAAGGAGCCGACGAGAATCGGCACAATCGATGGCGTTTTGCGTCCGCGGTAGCAATGCTGAATAAACGGAACTTGTAGTTCGAGCGAATGCTCTGTCCGATGGAGTATCTCTTCGCCGAAGCTTCGATCTTTTCCGTAAGCACGCCCGAGCCCTTCAACTACATCTTCAGCCAGAGGAAGTAAGCCAAGCGGTGATTCGAAACTCTTCTGAGTAAGATGAAAAATTCCATTCGAGCCTTGATGAGAGGTCCCGATGAGCACAATAACATCAGGCTCTTCCGCAGCCGCCAGAGCCTGATATGCCTCAGTATATCCCTTCCACCCCCTAGTGTAATCGATATGTGGGCTGACTATGGCCGCGGTGGAAACACTTCCACCGCTCGCGTTAGGTGAAACACCTCCTTCGCGTAAATAGGACTCCAATACCGATGAAAGCTCAGAAGAGTCCGCCGGATAGACGTTGCCTGCGTGTGCTGCTGCCCGAACTTTTAGAGCGGCATAGGAATCGCAAATATCGTTCCAGCGTCGCTTGGTTTCAGTGGTTTCAAGATAATGTAGAGTTTCGAAATCGCCGACTACGGTAAAAAGCAATTCTTCTGTTAAGCCGTAACTCGCTCCTTCAGCAAGAATTTCACGAAGAGACTGCGAGCCATCGAATCTTGAGACGATCGACAACAAAGCAACCGGCATCACGAGCGGCTCCTCAGCAACTCCTTGATTATCTCTCAGAACAACGAGCTTTTGCCCTTGAGATTCAAGATACTGAACATCAAGCGGCCAGCGAAGAATCGGTCTATCATCAAGCGTAAACGACATCACCTCAGAATAGCACAGGGTACTGCGCCTTGCACGGTTGGAGCTTGTCGTATCCGAGAGTTCTCTGGACTAAGAAAGCAGGAGCCGTACTAAGAAGAAGCCCAACTAAGAAGAAGCCCAACTAAGAGGAAGCCCAACTAAGAGGAAGATTGTGCAGCAAGGTAATAAAGGATCTTATGAGGCTTGCCCTCGCGCTCCAGGGTTAAAGTCGCCTGCTTTTCACGTTGCAAATCAGAGAAAAGCAGGCTCATGTCTTGAGGCTGCTTGAGATGCACCCGCCCCACTGCGGTCAGTAAGTCGTTGTCTCTAAGTCCCAAAGAATTGGTCTTTACCGAATCAATCTGCACGACTCGTATTCCCTTTACCTCGCCCTTGAGGTCCCTTACTTTTCGCGCCTTGAACGGAAGTAGAATAGTTTTTCGGTCCGGCGCTAAGAATGCGTCCAGCTCACGCGTCGATACCGTAACGCGATGAACCAGCGGAGTGTGGAAATTAGACACTTTCTCGCCGCCACTCGTTACGCTCACCTCGAACTGACCTGTCCGTTTTGATTGAATTGGCTCGCTATCAGAAAGACTCATCATAGAACAGCCAGATACTGCGCAAGCACCAAGCAGCAGAACTATGAGTTTTAGCATTGAGGGTCTCATCATTTTATTTCCTGCTTGTCTTAGCTACTTCCTTTTTCGTTTAGAAGGAACTACTCGGATATCACCAACTTCCACCGTGCTCAAGTGACCATCATCTGAGACCCGTCGGCTCACATACACTCGGTAGTTACCTGGCGGAATTATGCGGAAGCGCACGCGACCGTGCTTATCGCTGAGCAATGTGCGAATCCGCTTATTGTCCGACTCACGACGCAAAATAACTAAAAAATTCTCGACCAAATCTCCAAAACTCGAAAGGTAGACAACGATGTCGGCAGCTTGGCCGTTTTTCAACTCAAGCTTATGAACATCCGCGGAGGAGGCGTTAATTACCGTTACCGTCGCCGCCGAAGCGTGCTGAGCTGGAAAAAACGGAGACGAGAAAAGGCTTAACAACAGAAGGACCAATAATAGGCCCAATTTCCGCAATCGACCCCTCCGGCACCGAGGGAATGAGTATTGATTAAGTTGCATAGCTTACTATTGTAATGCCTTTTTCTAAGACTAGGTAGTGCGAATCGTAATGTGGGAATAAAAAACCCCCCTGAGCTCGGTGAGTTCAGAGGGGTTTGGGTGGCAAGTATAACTACAGTAGGGATGCTCAATTATGGCTTCATTCAGACCGATTTGCGTTACCATTGGTCTGAAGAAGCGGTGTCTTCTTAGCAGCGTTAAAACTTTGACGCGGCCTCTGAGGAAGTATTCATTTCAGCGCGTAAAAAATGTATTCCCTACGATTTATTTCGGTAACTTGGTCTTGCACGAAATCCGAAAAGATTCTCTTTTGAATTCATCATAAGTTTACTCTCGCACTCTCTGAAGTGTGCGATAATCTTTAGAAAATTTACCGCAGCGCGATTCGCCCCAGGCGTCACCAAACGAGAAGAAATGAGCTTCGTGATCCCAACAAATTCTGCCGAGGAGGCCCTGGAATTTTGCCGGAAGCTCGCGAGCCTTGTTGAAAACGACCAAGCGAGCCCTAAAGAAGAGCAGTCATCGGTTGCAGCCAAAAACATCGCAAGCGACTTGCCCGTAATTTCCGTAGTCGTCCCGGTATTTAATGAGGAAGAGAACCTAGAGACTCTTTACCAGCGCCTCTCGGTCACCCTTGATACCTGTGGAGAGAGCTTCGAATGCATTTTCGTAGACGACGGTTCAAGTGACCGTAGCCTAGAGATAATACGTAACCTAGCTTCTAAAGACAGCCGAGTTTGCGTTCTTGAGCTCGCCCGCAACTTTGGACACCAAACGGCTCTAAGCGCCGGACTGGATTTCTGCCGAGGTGAAGCAATAGTACTTATCGACGCAGATCTTCAAGACACACCCGAATCCATACCCATGTTTATCGAGCATTGGCGCCAGGGCTACGAAGTGGTCTACGCGGTGCGGACAGAGAGGAAAGAAAATTGGTTCAAGCGAAATGCCTACAATCTGTTCTATCGAATACTAAAATCAGTTGCGAAAGTGGACATTCCCCTCGACGCTGGGGATTTTTGCATCATGGATCGCAAAGTCGTTGAGATTCTCAATGCAATGCCTGAACGCAATCGCTTTATCCGAGGGATTAGAAGCTGGGTCGGGTTCAAACAACTCGGCGTTCCGGTTGAGCGACAGTCACGACACGCGGGCACAGCAAAGTACTCCTACGCCGATCTTGTGTTTCTCGCCCTTGATGGCTTGGTCTCTTTTAGCTTCGTGCCACTGCGCGTAATTAGCATGCTCGGGATTAGTGTTTCGGTATTCTCAGTTTTAATCACTGTGTTTTACGCGATCAAAAAGATTTTCTACGGTCTCTACCCACCAGGATTTGCCACAATTGTTGTCTTAATCTCCTTTTTTGCCGGCACTCAACTCCTGACTATCGGTGTCATTGGTGAATATATTGGACGTATCTTCGACGAAGTAAAAAGAAGGCCGCTCTATATTGTCGAACGTTTCAGTGGGAGTCGCTTCGAGTGAGGCTTCTCATGCTCAATAACGAGTTCCCCCCACTTGGCGGCGGAACCGCAACCGTCAACGCTGAGATTCTAGACTGTTTTCGCGAAAATCCCGAACTAGAAATAGATCTCATCACTTCGGCACTAGGAGACGTTGAGGAAGAACAGCTCCTCGCGAAGAACGTTCGCATTCTAAAGGTCCCGGTAGAGAACGATTGTATTCATCACTCAAGCAACAAGGAGCTTTCGAAGTACGCTTGGCGGGCCTACCATCTAGCCGCCCGCCTGCATAAAACCAAACCATACAATCTATGCCTCGCCTGGAGTGCTGTTCCCGCGGGGGCCGTCGCACTCGCACTTAACTACACTCAGAAACTTCCCTACTTCATTAGAGTCTGCGGTCCTGACATTCCCGGTTTCGAAGCACGCTACAAATGGCTCTACCCGTTCCTAGGCCCACTTATAAAGAAAGTCTGGAATAGAGCGGAAGGAGTTATCGCGAAATGCGATTCCGAGGCAGAGCTTATTCGGCAAGTAGACTCGAGCATTACGCCACGGGTCATAAGAAACGGAGTGAACTTGCAGAAATTCTCTGGTGATAAGTCAGAGGAAAGAAATGTTCCGCGAATTGTATGCGTAGGTCGCCTAATTGAAAGAAAAGGGCAGGAAACGCTCCTACGCGCCTGCGGCGGACTAAAGCAAAAAGGAATCCCCTTCGTACTCAGCCTTG
>QIGM01000113.1 GCA_003230795.1 bacterium | reverse complement strand
TCGCCTTTCTTTTCTATCGTGAGATAGGAAATGCATTTCCGAGCATCAATTTGCTTGCCCTCGAGAATCGCATCGGTCGGACACTTCGTAATGCAGCGCGTACACGAACTGCAAGATCCACTGGGCTGGCTCCCTGCCACCGTATCTGCTGGCGGAGCAATCTCTAAATCCCAAAGGATCTCACCAAGAAGCGTAAAGGAACCGAGGCCTGGACGAATAAGTAAGGTATTCTTGCCAATGAATCCCAAGTTCGCAGAACGTGCCAAGGCACGTTCAAGCAAAGGCACAGCGTCGGTAAACACTCGACTCTTAAGCTCTCGGGCGGTCTGCATTGAAGAGACATGTTTAACAAGAGCAACTAAACGTTTTTTGAGAACTCGATGATAATCTCGTCCCCAGGCATACCTAGCAACACGCCCATACCCTTCAGGTAAAGGCTTTTGGGCTGCATCGGCAAGCTCATCTCGCCAGTAATACGACACCGCGAAACAGGCGATACTTTTTATACCAGGCAGAAAATGTTCAAAATCCGCAAAGAGAGATGCATCTCTCTCCATATAGTCCATCTCACCGGCATGGCCTTGCTGCTGCCAACGTTTGAGATTAACGATGTCATTGCTTAATTCGCGTTTCGCTTTATCTACCGGCAAGACACCAAGAAGTGTTAGGCCAAACTCGGCTGCGATAGATTCAAGCTGCTGTAAGGAAAATTCTGACACAACGAACGCGAACCTAAACCGTAGATTGCCCTATGAGGTTTTCAATAGACGCCCCTATGAGGTTTTCAATAGACGCATTGTTCAGATTAAATTGTTCAGATTAAATTGTTCAGATTAATTGGACTGACGACTAAGAAGCGTCCTCGTACTCGCCCCAACCCTCTTCATCCTCTTCCTCTTTATCGCTGTATCTTCGCTCATTAGATTCAAGCTCTGTCTTACAGTCGATACAAAACTGAGCAACCGGCCGAGCTTCTAATCGAGCAGGAGAGATCTTCTCACCACAGCGCTCGCAAGTGCCGTAATCGCCTGACTCGATCTTATCTAGGGTATATTCGATCTTCTTAAGTAAGTTCTTTTCGCGATTACCCATTTTCTGGATCGCTGCTTGCGTAATCTCTAGAGCAGCGAGATCCACAGAGTCCCCGCCTCCCTGAGAGAGCTGAGTCTCTGAGGCTCCTTCAAGCTCGGACAGATGGGCAACCAAGCCCTGGCGCTCAATTAGCAGTAATTTTTTGAACTTATCAAGCTCTCGTTTTCGCATAGGTCACCAAAACTAAACGCCTTTCCAACACATTTTCACCCCGAAAAGGGCCACTCCTTATAGCAGTGCTTAGCTGCCCTGTCCATACTCTCCAAAAACCTCTCTTAAGACATCAGATATCTCTCCAATGCTTGCATAGGCCTCAGCCGCCGTCACCACATGTGGCATGAGGTTTGAGTCTTCGGTTGCGGCAGTTTTCAGGGCTTTCAGGGCAAGTTCCACCGTCTGCTCGTCCCTCTTAGCCTTAAGCCGCTCCAGAGACTCCTTTTGGCTCACCTCAAGCCTAGGGTCTACCTTATGAATTTCAATACTCTTTGAACCAGCCCCTTTCTCCTCATAAGCGTTCACTCCTACCACGCGCTTCTCTTCGTTCTCGAGTGCTCGTTGATACTGATAGGCAGATTCTTCTATTTCGCCTTGTGGAAAAGATGCTTCAATCGCTGCAACCATGCCACCAAGAGAATCAACCTTTTCAATAAGCGCAGTCGCTTCTCGCTCTAAATTGTCGCAATACTCTTCGACCACATAACTTCCACCGAAGGGATCAACCACATCAGCCAATCCGCTCTCCTCTGCGATTACCTGCTGAGTTCGCAAAGCAATTCGAGCAGACTCTTCAGTAGGCAGGCAAAGTGCTTCGTCGTATGCATTCGTATGGAGAGACTGAGTCCCACCCAAAACTGCCGCAACAGCTTGTACGCTGGTACGAACAATATTGAGCATCGGCTGCTGCGCTGTAAGGCTAGAACCCGCTGTCTGAGTGTGGAACCGCAGCATGCACGACTTATCTTTCTTCGCGGAAAAACGTTCTTTCATAATCTTAGCCCACATCCGACGAGCGACGCGAAACTTAGCAATCTCTTCGAGAAAGTCATTATGACAGTTAAAGAAGAAAGCAATACGAGGCGCAAAATCGTCCACATCAAGACCTCGCGCCAAAGCCGCCTCGACATAGGCGATACCATCGGCCAGGGTAAAAGCAAGCTCCTGCACCGCCGTCGAGCCCGCTTCGCGAATATGGTATCCAGACACGCTAATAGTATTCCAGAGTGGCACCTCCGATTTGCAATACTCGAAGATGTCACTCACTATCTTCAAGGCACCGTCCGGCGGATAGATGTAGGTTCCGCGAGCGATATACTCTTTGAGCACATCGTTCTGTATAGTGCCGCGCAGCTCGCTTAGGGCTACGCCCTGTTTCTTTGCAACTGCGATATAATACGCGAGCAATACGTGGGCAGTGGAATTAATCGTCATACTAGTAGAGACATCAGCAAGCGGAATTTGATCGAACAAACGCTCCATATCCTCAAGCGAATCGATGGCAACTCCGACACGACCGACCTCACCCTTAGCGAGCGGATGATCGGAATCTCTTCCCATTTGGGTCGGAAGATCAAAGGCCACACTAAGCCCATTGGTTCCTCGAGCGAGCAAATACTGATAACGCTTATTGGTTTCTTCAGCCGTTCCAAACCCGGCGTATTGCCGCATCGTCCACTTGCGCCCACGATACATTGAGGGATAAACCCCTCGGGTGTAGGGGTATTCACCAGGAAAACCCACCTTCGTTAGGAAGTCCTCTTCAGAGCTCGAAGACGGCTGAGGCACATAGAGATCCTCCACGGGTAAGCCAGATGCGGAACGGAACTCCGACTTACGCCCGGACTCTGCTACGCCATGCTTTTCCGACCATGCGGAGAGCGCCTTGAGGATTTTTGATTTTCTCACTTGATAATCCCAATTCAGCAAACAACTTATGCGATAAAAGCGCCGCGGCAAACAGCACTCACATATCAGCTTCTTTTTAGTGTAGCTTTAACATGGCTATCTATGCATTATCTTTCTGCAACAAATATACGGAAATGAAACTAATGGCAGTCCGTGGGACGCCCTGTATAGTATGGCTTATGTCCGGAAAAAAAATCGCGGCCCTTCGCGCAAAACACAAGGAAGCAGAGCTCGGCGGAGGCGCCGAACGTCTCAAGCGTCAAGCATCAGTTGGCAAGAAGACCGCCCGTGAACGAATCGCGCTTCTGCTTGACGATAACTCCTTTGTTGAGATCGACAAGTTCGTCACCCATCAACAAGACTCACCCGAGCTACGGGATAAGAAATTTCTTGGCGACGGAGTAGTTTGTGGACATGGGCTGATAGACGGAAGAAAAGTTATCGTATTCGCGCAAGATTTTACCGTTTTTGGCGGATCTCTCGCCGCAGCGCACGCCAAGAAAATCGGCAAGGTCATGGACTTAGCCGAATCTATTGGCTGCCCAATCATTGGCCTCAACGATAGCGGAGGCGCGAGAATTCAAGAGGGCGTAGAGAGCTTAGCTGGGTACGCAGATATTTTTTACCGCAACGTTCGCTGCTCTGGAGTTGTTCCTCAAATTTCAGCCATCCTCGGTCCCTGCGCCGGTGGAGCCGTATATTCCCCCGCGATCACCGACTTTGTCTTCATGGTCGATAAGACCAGTCATATGTTCATCACCGGCCCGGATGTGATTAAAGCGGTTACCAAGGAAGAGGTCGACAAAGAAACTCTTGGGGGAGGTCACTCGCATAATTCAAAGAGTGGCGTTGCGCACTTCCTTGCTGCCGATGAAGAAGCTTGCCTAGCGCAAATTCGCACGCTGCTCGAGTTTCTTCCATCCTCCAACCTCGATCGTCCAATACGAACCGAGTGTAAGGACGCAGACCGAAGCGAGCCCTCCCTTAGTAGCCTCATCCCCGATAAGGCCGATCAGCCGTATGACATGAGCACACTAATAAACCTCGTGGTTGATACGGATTCTTTTTTCGAAGTGCAGGCGCTTTACGCGAAAAACATTATTGTCGGCTTCGCTAAATTGGGAGGCATAAGCGTTGGTATCGTCGCAAACCAACCACTACATCTTGCAGGCTGTCTAGACATAGATGCGAGCGTAAAAGCTGCTCGATTTGTTCGTTTTTGCGACGCCTTCAATATTCCGCTCGTAACTCTAGTCGACGTCCCGGGCTTTCTGCCGGGGACAAAGCAAGAGTTTGGTGGAATTATTCGACACGGTGCGAAACTACTCTACGCCTTCGCTGAAGCAACGGTTCCGAAAGTGACCCTGATTACGCGCAAGGCCTACGGCGGAGCGTACGATGTTATGAGCTCAAAACATATTGGAGCAGACATCAATCTCGCTTACCCCACCGCAGAGGTCGCGGTAATGGGCCCAGAGGGTGCGGTCAGAATTATCTCAAGGAAGGAAATTGAAGCCGCAAAAGATCCCAAGAAAAAGCAAAGCGAATTAGTTGAAGCCTATCGAGAGCAGTTTGCGAATCCCTGGGCCGCAGCTTCTCTTGGATATATTGATGCCGTAATTGAGCCATCAGAAACACGAGTTAACCTTATTCGTTCGCTCGAATTACTTGAGAACAAATCCGCCTCTAGACCAAAACGGAAACACGGTAACATTCCGCTATGACTTGCGTTGACGCCTTGATTGCGAACTAAGGTGACAGTAAGTATGTCGATACCTAAGTCTCCTCCTCTCACTACCGATGTTCTCATTAGCATCGCGGCTGCACTCTTATTGCGCTCGACAGAGGCG
>QIGM01000238.1 GCA_003230795.1 bacterium | reverse complement strand
CTACAACTAGAAGGCGGAAGAGACCGACAAAGTCGGGCTCAGAAGCCGGGCAGTTGCACAACGCGTGTCTACGTGAAAGCTCCCGCGGATAAACTCCCAACTACGGCCAAAGCTTTGCAGACCCGCCCCAATCTCTTCTTGTCCAAACTAGGTCGGCTGTTTAGTCTTAGGCAGAGAATATGTCGAAAGCGCTCAACTTTTAGAGTGGGCTTATTTGGCACGCAAGTAGCTGAATACATTGCGCTTAATTAGAGCATCTCGTGCTCAAGAATTTAGTAGGAATCTGTACACTATATGGATGCACCATCCTTCTTCGCCACGATGGGGTTTTCTAGCGTTTCGCTGGTCTTAGTGATTCTTCTGGGGCTGCTTTTCAGTTCGTACGTGAAGATTGTCACTGTGCTCAGTGTTGTTCGAATGGGTCTTGGGTTTGACGGTCTTTCGGGTGTGTTGCTTGGAGGGGGGTTGGCCATCTCGCTTACGTTTTTCGTGATGTACCCTACTTTCGAACAATCCTCGGCTGCTGCGAATAAAGTCCTTCAACAAAGCGGAGCGCCTACTGATACTCTTGTTCGAGCCAAGGCTTTTGAGGCCGGACTAGGCTATTGGAAAGGTTTCTTGCTCAAGCATACCCATGCCGTTGAAAGAGAGCGTTTTTTGGGCGTGGCAGAGCGCTTAGATCAAGGCGTGACAACGCAGTCTGTTAGCTCAGTAAAGGATTCGTCTTGGAGGGTCCTTGCCCCGGCGTTTCTTGTCTCCGAGCTAAAGGAGGCCTTTGCGACGGGCCTGAGCTTGTTCTTGCCGTTCTTGGTTGTGGATTTGGTAATCGCACACTTACTTCTCGCGATTGGATTAGAGAGAACAGATCCGGCAACAGTTTCGTTTCCCTTTAAGTTATTGCTTTTTGTGTTGGTCGATGGATGGGGACTGATTACGTCTAACCTCGTCGCGACATACATGTGAGTTATTTTGATGGACTTTTCGATTGTCGTAAGTGCTATTCAGCTGATTGCCTACCTTTCGTTTCTTGCGCTTATCGCCGCGTCTGTCGGTGCACTTGTCGCGGGGATTGTTAGAGTCACCACGCAAATTGAGGACAAGGTTCTAGGTCTGGTTGGTCGGCTGAGCGGCGTGTCCCTATTTCTCTACTTTCTATCGAGTACGTACTCGTCTCAAGTTGCTGACTTCTCCGCTCGCGTATGGGGTGGGGCAGACTTCTACCATTAGCGCTATGCTGCTTTTTCGAATTATTGCATTCGGCTGTTTCGTTGGTGTCTTTCCTGGTCAATCAATCGGTTGGGCTTTTCGTTTTGCGTTGGTTCTCGGACTTAGCTTCCTCGCCGCACCCTATCTTTTTGCTTTCGAACCAGTTTCAGGGGCAGCCGTTGCTCGAGCTTCGCTAACGTCAACGGAGTTCTTGCGATCGCTTTTGGCGCTTGATGCCGTGGGGGAGGATGGTTTTTCAATCTTCGATTGGCTTAGTCGTGGCAGTGGGCGAGTGCTTAACGAGATTGCTTGGGGCATTTGGCTAGGGGTATGCGTAAGTTTAGTGTTTTTTGCACTGAGCATTTGTTCGTCTTGGGTAAGGGCGGTCTTGGCATTGGGAACGGCGCAACGGCGCATGAGTGCCTCAGTTTCTTTCGCTGTTCATCTTCTGGTCGTTCATATCTTTTTCCAAATAGGTGGTGCTTCGCTTTTCGTTGAATATTTTACACGTAGTCTGTTTGTTCCGTCTGATGTGATTCGCGCTGTAGGTGCGCTTGAATCCATTATCGACGTGACAGCGGATGCATTTTTGCTAGCGACCTACGTTGGTTTACCTTTGTTCTTCGTAACGCTCCTAGTCGACGCATTCTCACTATTGCCAGGTCGGTATTTTCCTCAGGGTTGGTCTTCATCCTTGGTTACTTCTTCTAAGCTGCCGGCCGTTTGTGTAGTAGCCGTGCTACTACTCTACCCCTTTAGCGAGCTTGTCGCGCATTGGTTAAGAGAATCGCTCAGTGCATCAGGCTTTGCGGACTTTTTGCGCCTCGTGCAAGTACCATAGGGGGGCGGTATGAGTGAGGAATCGAAACCTTATCCGGCAAGTGAGCTCAAGTTAGAGCGCCTGCGTGATGATGGGGTAGTGCCTTACAGCCAAGAAGTAGAATCCGCTGCGATAGTGCTTGGCTTGTTTGCAGTGGTGCTTCTCTTTGGTTCATTACTTTGTTCGAAGCTCATGGAATTTGCGACTGAGGCATTCGCTTTTCATGCGGATGAAGCGTACTTTCTCTCTGCTCAATTCAAAGAGAGTTCACTTGCTGCAGCTTCTTCGACTGCTGAAACTCTCGTCTTTGCTCTTGGATTAGTATTACTCCCCCTCTTTCTTGCTGTTTTCGTTCTTGGACTACTACAGACCCGATTTTTATTTGTGCCTGCGGCACTTCGTTTTCGTCTGAGTAGTCTCTTTTCGCTCGGTGAGCTTTCCCCTGCTCAGCTCTTCCCACGATTTTCACGTTCTCTTGTGTCTGCATCGCTTTTTGTGCTTTCCCTCGTGCTCTCCTTCATTCTCTTGCGATACTTCTTCACAGAAATTGCGGACTCGGGTTATGCTTCATTGCGTTTTCGTTCAAATATCAAGTCATCGTTTGCTGGAGGTGATAAGCTTCCGTTGCTTGCATTCGTCGAGTCAATGACGTACTTCGCCGGTGGTGCCCTGGCGTTTTTTAGCGTGATGCTTGGGGTTGGTGCCTATTTTGTTAGAGTGCTTGGCTTCAAAAGGATACACCGGATGTCCCGCGCTGAGCTTGAGGCGGAGTATCGTGAGATGGAAACAAGTCCGGAGCTGCGCAGTGCGCAACGCGAACGGCTAGTTGAACCGGAGAGCTAGAGTGACGATTTATGGCGAGTAAGGGTCGAGATATTGTCTCCTCAGAGGCGGCGCCAGTTGCCGCCAGTGGTGATCGCAGCAAAGTTTTCGGAAGCTCAAATAGCAAACGACTTGCGGTTATGCCGTTAGCGGTCTTGCTGCCAAAATTGAGTTCATTATCGAAACTGAGCGAATTTCTGCCGGCGATTGAAGCGCGACTTGCCGCACTTCAAGAAGAGGAAGGGAAGCTCATTCGCGCTGAGGGGGAAGGGGAGGCGAATTATGAAGCTGAAGTTTCGATGCTCCATCAACTCGTTCAATGGTTTAGAATCGGCGAGAGATAGTCATTGGTGAAATGTTTTAACGGCTCTACTAGAGCCGTTCTGTAACGGAGGAAATGTGTCAGAGTATTCAGTTGATGAGCTTTCTTCCATATACGAGCTCGGGCGGAGCTATTTTGAAATGGGCTACTATGCGCCGGCGGAGAGGATTTTTAATGGGCTTATTGCAGTCGACGGGCATCATGTGCCCGCGAGGCTTGCTCTTGGTATGGTTAAACTTGAGCGTGGTTTATATGAAGAGGGGAGTACGCATTTTCGTGTGGTGTTAGAGCAAGGCGGTTTTGAGTTGCAAGCGAAGCTCGGACTTTGTGCTGCATTTGTTGCGAGTAAGGAGATTCCTCGAGCACAGTCTATTCTTGCTGAAATTTCGAGTACGTTGGAAACTCAGAGAGGGGTTGATCCAGAAATTAGAAAACTTTACGAAGCCTTCGTGTTACGCGTAAGGAAAGCCTGAGGACACCTAACGTCATTCGCTTTTATTCTTCTTCGAGTTCGCTTGAATTTATCGCCATTTTTACCGCGTTCTTCAGAGTGTCCTTCTTTTCCTCCGGTAAGCCGTTTGGGCCACCGAACATTTTATCGGCCTCTTCATCAATTAGTTGCATAATCTTTTCTCGCATCTCAGGCGTAATCTTTTGACCGGCCTGGCCAACGCCTTTTGCGTTCTTTTGCGCTTCTGTTCCTTTTACTTGGTCGACTTCACCAACTTTCGCGCTCTCGATAGTTCTTGGCGCCTGAACAGGGGTGGTGCTACTCGCTTTACCTCGACCCTTAATCTTCTTAGTCATTTTTATTCTCCATAAGGAAGCATGCTACGAGAACATTAAAGTAGCGGTAGTTTCGTTTGTAGTAGCGTTATAAAAAATCCGATAAACAGAATGGCGCTAACGGAAAGTCTTGAAAATGGCCCGATTGATTGCTCTTTTTTGACCCTCTGAGCTACCGTTCGTAGTCCTCGCCGAACCTTCGGTGGCTTTGGTAGGGGACCAGAAGAGTGTTCTAGATGAGAGCATAAGTACGCTAGAATCTCTTTATGCTCGCGAATGACAGAAAGGTCATCAACAGACCATTCGTCCGCTAAACCGCGCATCGATTGGTCTCGATAATATACAGCCCAGAGTATTTCTTGATGGACTGCGTCAAGCGCAGAAAGCACACCAACTAGTTCTTTGTACTCAAGTGCGATCTCAGGGTTTTCTGAACCGGATTCTTGAAAGGCTGCGATAAGGCTGGCGCCTGCAAGGAGGGTTCGAATAGAGCTTCTAATAGACGGAATCGAACCGTCGGCGTCGGTTCCCGGTAGAATGCCTGTACGTAGTTCCGGAAAGACATCGAATAGTTTTGCTGAAACTTCCCTCGCTTCTTGTTCCCCTGGTGCATCTGAGCCAGTACCGCGTTGCCAGGCTTTAGACTTCCTCGCTTCCTCGGTGCAGCCTTCATGAATTCTCCGGCGGGCGTATCCTCGGAACGGAACTCCTCTTGAGGGATCGAAACGTTTGGCGCAGAACAAAAGGCCCTCGTAGGCGCCGCCATCTAGGCCATCTAGCTGCCAGTCCATATTCCAACTTCTGGCCACAGATTTAGCGATGCTGGTGGCCCAGCCCATGTGATCATCAACAAGCTTGCTGATCATTGCATCACTTGCCGGCTCTAGATTGCTGTAATCGAATTCTTTGCTCATT
>QIGM01000576.1 GCA_003230795.1 bacterium | reverse complement strand
GGGCGGATTCGGACGCAATCACCTAATGGAAAAAAGCGTGTAGCTTTTTCTCCACTGAAGGCTGCTGCCAAAGCAAGGGGCTTTCTCAAATCAAAGAACTTATGCTACACCCCAAGCCGTTGAGAATTTCTCTCCTAGGGGACTGTTGAAAAACAGGTGTACGCACCGAAACAGTGAAAAATGTTGTTTGCCAACTATTTCTAAAGGTAAAGTCGTACTCTTTCTGAGGAGTTTTTCATGGCACCTGTCACTCACTCTCTGTTTCGCATCCAGCCGGCACTACAGAAGTATGCCTGGGGGATTGCTACG
The DNA here is from genome assembly GCA_003230795.1 of bacterium. GTDB lineage: Bacteria > Bdellovibrionota_C > UBA2361 > SZUA-149 > SZUA-149 > SZUA-149. The sequence goes on along the minus strand of QIGM01000576.1, from coordinate 4,564 downwards.
CCTAGCGCTTGGGCTGCAAGGGTGGCTCAGGTCGACGGAGAGTCGGGGCCGTATGCCGAAGCCTGGCTAGGTGCTCACCCAAACGGACCTGCGAAAGTTATTGGTGGAGAGAACGATGGCCTGACACTAACGGCTTTAGTAGACGCCAATCCGAATGACATACTCGGAGAGTCCAGCTCTCTCTATGACGGGACCTTCCCCTTTTTGGCAAAAGTGTTGAGTGTCGCACAGCCGCTCTCAATTCAACTCCACCCACGGGCAGAAGACGCGAAGCGTCTGCACGATGCTCGTCCGGAACATTATCCAGACCCTAACCCAAAAGACGAAGCTTCTATCGCCATTACCGAAGTCGAATTGCTCTACGGCTTAAAGTCTATTGAAGAGATCCTTAGCGGCATCGAATCAGTTCCTACTTTGCCTACGCTACTTGAGGACTGTCTCGGAGAACTACGCAGTGGGAAGCACGGTCAGGAAGAAGCCGCTAAATTGTTGTTTGAAGCAATCTGGAGACTCGATGAGTCCCAAGTTCAAGAGGTTTGTGCTGCGCTTTTCGCGAAACTCGAAGCGACAGCACGGACGAAGCGAAGCGCTGAAGAGCAATGGATTCTTAAACTCAAGCCTCTCTACCCTCTTGGCGATGTGGGTATCTTTGCATTCTATTTGATGGAGCTACTTCATCTGAAACCCGGTGAGGGTATTTCAATTTCTTGCGGAACGCCTCACGCGTATCTATCCGGAGAATTTTTCGAACTTATGACGCCTAGTGATAATGTAATTCGCTGCGGCCTCACACCCAAATACCGCGACGACGACGAGCTGTTTCGTTGTGCTAATTATTCGCAAGTCGAGGCACCGATAATAAAAAGCACCGCTGAGACCCTCGGGTCGCTAAAATTTCGTAGCTACGATCTTGGAGGTCATTTTTGCATCGACTTGTTCCAAGACAAAGGAAAAGCAATGTCGACACCTGCGAATAGTCCAGAAATCATTCTGAGTCTTGACGCAAACGGAAGTCTTAGAGAAAGCTCCTCGTATCAATTCGTGCCAGGTGATGCTTTTGTAGTTCCCGCCGCTTGCTCTAATTACGAAATAAGCCTTCAGTCCGGTCGACTAGCTCGATTTCGCTTACCCAATTAACTTCCTTGGGGTTCGAGCTGCTCTGGTTCCGCAGCTTTTAGCTGCTCTGGTTCCGCAGCTTTTAGCTGCTCTTGCACAAGAAGTGAAAACTTTTGCGCCTGATCAAATCGAGGCTTCTGCTCCGAGAAGCGATCCGTCGCCCAAGTATGTAAGAGGAACGGCCGACGCTCATGATCGCTCAAAATAGTGGTGCCTCCATCTCTTACCCACTGAATCGCGTCCAAGGCCAGCAGCTTCGCTCCCTTCTTTCGGAGCGAATAAGAAAAGAAATCATAAGGCTTCTTCGCTGCCAGCGAGTAGTCTCCTCTCAAAAGATGTTTAGGAAGGTCGTTTTGATATGCTGGATCGAACGGGGTTTCGGGAATCGGCTTTCGCTTAAACCATATCCTAAGCTTTTTTGCGTTAACTATCAGGAAGAAGGGATTAAAAACTAATGGGCTCCCGGCTCGGGCCGGCACCACGCCACCATCTGGCATGCCGCAGCAGTGGTAATCGTTCTCGACCATGAATTCGAGCAAGCCTTCTAGTCGGGAAGGAACGGTGAGAAACGCTCCTCCATCAAGCACGACAATCCAATCTGCATCATGCGTATGGATAGTGGAGAGAAATTCCGAGTCAGCGCAAGAAGCAAGGGTGCTCTTTGCGTAAGTTCCCGTGAGGAACGAGCCGGTCATCGCCTCTAAAGATTCGTCGGTACGACGACTAAGTATCAGCGTTTTCTCTTTTGCCATCTCTCCTCTGGCCATTTGCTTGGTCTAGTTTCTGCCACTACACTTCTCCTATAGCAATCTGTAAAGAAAATGTTGACTACAGCGAGAGCAAATCCCCCTCCCCCTTAGTCGGCAGCCTAGTACTGCCAGTAAGATAGGCGTCAACATGCCTTGCAGCCTCTCGACCCTCGCTAATCGCCCAGACCACAAGCGACTGTCCACGACGCATATCACCACAAACAAATACACCACTTTTGTTCGTTTCAAAGTTCGAATTGGCAATCACGCAACCTCGCTCATCGCACTCAAGCTGAAACGCCTCGGCGAGTGTCGGCTCTGGGCCAATGAATCCTATCGCCAAGAGCACGAGATCTGCGGGCCAAACCTTCTCTGTCCCCTTAACTGCTTCCATGTTTCCGCTAGCGGCATCCCAGCGAAGCTCAACTGTACTTACCGAAGTAAGTAAGCCACCCTCTCCAAGTAGCTCCACCGACGAAGTAGACCAAGCGCGGTCACATCCTTCTTCATGGGAACTACTCGTCTGCAACCTCATTGGATAAAAGGGCCAGCTTAGAAGCGGCTCATGCTCGGTCGAGGGCATTGGTCGGTATTGAAACTGCTGAACGCTTTTCGCCCCTTGACGGTTACTCACTCCGACACAATCCGAGCCAGTATCACCCCCACCAATTACGATTACGCTCTTTCCACTAGCAGAAATCTCCGCAGCATCACCTGCACCCCACCAGTGCTGCTGCAAGACGTCAGTATCCTCTCCCTCAAGCCGAAGGTTTTGCTGCGCCAAAAACTCCATCGCAAAATGCACACCTTTGAGATCAACTCCGGGAACAGTCAGCGAGCGAGGCTTACTAGCACCAACGGCAAGCACAAGAGTGTCAAATTCATCTTCAAGCGCTTCAACTGTGACATCCTGACCAATAAAAGTACCAAGCCGAAACTCAATTCCGGCAGACTCCATCAGCTCCAAGCGCCTGTCAATGACCCATTTTTCGAGCTTAAAGTCTGGAATTCCGTACCGGAGCAATCCGCCCGCTTTGGTGGCTCGATCAATAACAGTTACCGAATGCCCTGCTGCATTCAATTGCTCCGCGCAGGCTAAGCCTGCAGGGCCTGAACCCACAATTCCGACACGTTTAGAAGTTCGCCGCAGAGGCACAATTGGTTCGAGCCACTTTTCCTCAAACGCCCGTTCAACTATTGCATTCTCAATATTCTTTATCGTCACCGCAGGCTCATTAATTGCGAGCACACAAGAATCCTCACAGGGCGCTGGACAGGTTCGACCAGTAAACTCCGGAAAATTATTCGTTGAATGCAGCAAGTCCGAGGCACGCTTCCATGAGTCGCGATACACTAAATCATTCCAGTCTGGTATTTGATTTCCTAAAGGACAGCCCGCATGACAGAAAGGGATGCCACAATCCATGCAACGAGCACCTTGCTCACGGAGCTCTTTAGTCGGCAGCTGCACAAGAAACTCACGCGAATGCTTTATTCGCTCTTCAGGCTCAAGCGCCCGTGCGTCCTTACGCTTAAATTCCTTAAACCCGCTTGGCTTGCCCATACTAATTCTGTTCCGCTAAGCGCGTTCCACTGTCTGCGACAATGCTCGCACGTTCTCTAAGAATTCTGCGGTATTCAACAGGTATCACCTTAATAAAATTCGACACCGTTGACTTCCAAGAACGTAAGGCATTTTTTGCACGGTCACTTCCGGTATACTCGGCATGCCGTTCTATTAGCCTACGCAGCTCGAGAATCTCTTCAGAATCCTCAAGTGACTCAAGTGCAACCATCGCCTTATTGTAGCGATACTTCGCAAACACCTGTTCTTCATCTAGAATATAAGCGGTACCTCCACTCATTCCTGCAGCAAAATTTCGCCCCACTGACCCGAGTACAACTACTCGACCACCAGTCATATACTCACAACCGTGTTCCCCCAGACCTTCAACCACTGCCATCGCCCCACTATTTCTCACCGCAAAGCGCTCTCCCGCTTTCCCTCGAATATAGGCCTCGCCAGAAGTCGCACCGTAGAGAGCTACGTTACCGAGAATCACATTTGCTTCCGCCGCAAACATTGATGAAGAAGGCGGATATACAATAATTTTTCCCCCGGAAAGACCTTTTCCAACGTAGTCATTGGCGTCTCCCTGCAGTTCCAGAGTCACACCGCTTGGAATAAAAGCTCCCAAACTCTGCCCTGCGGATCCACGAAGCTTAAGCGACAGGGTATCTTCATCCAGGCCAGCTGCCCCGTGCCGACGTGTGACTTCACTTCCAAGAAGTGTTCCCACGCTTCGGTTCATATTGCTTATCTTCTTTTCAATAATTACCGCCTCTCCGCGCTCCAATGCAGGAACAGCAAGTGGTAGAAGCTCGCGTGCATCAAAACCTGACTCAATGTCATGTGACTGCGTAACTACTTGTCGAGGCGAGTCTGAAACATCCGGCCGCATAAGAATCGAGCTTACATCTACGCTTTTGTGCGAAACGCCTTCCCTCTGCTTTAAGCAATCTGTTCTTCCGACCATCTCATCGAGGGTCGCAAAACCGAGTTCGGCCATTATTTCTCTTAGTTCCTCCGCGACGAAACGCATAAAATTGATAATAGAGTCAGGATGTCCTGTAAACTTGGCACGCAAACTTGGGTCTTGCGTCGCCACACCCACTGGACAGGTATTAAGATGACATTT
>QIGM01000089.1 GCA_003230795.1 bacterium | reverse complement strand
TGATAGCGGAACGTGCAGAGAGTAGAGAACGAGTCCCTGTAGAGAGGGGCTCTAATTCCTTAGTGTTTAAGTCAAAATTAAAGTCGCATAAGTAGTCCACTAAGACGGCTATCTGCTGATCTGTTGGTAAGCGGCGGTCGAGAAAAACGTGCTTCTCCCCTTCCAGCTCACAGTCACCACTCCTTACTCGGTAAGAATGCCCTCGAGAAAGCTTCTCACGCCGCACGCACACCCCGCGGCGTTCAAACACCTGCGCAAGACTCTTCACCTGCTGCTCTTCGCGCTTCAGCTTCAGTGATTTGCCTCGTTTTTGCATTCTGAGCCCCTAATAATTATTGGTTCTTCGATTTAGCTGCGCGCCAAATCCTACAGATATTTGAGGATTAAACCGACGTTTAAGATAAATCGCAAGACGCTAAAGGCAGTTTATAGCTAGCCCTAGAGCAGGAAGGTCGAGTATTTTCGTCCAGCTCAATCTGATTAATTGCTTATATTTACTGAGTAAATGGGGTCAAATCGCGATGGAAGAAGTTCAAAGTTCACAAGCTAGGCCACGGCAAGAAACTCGCAACGTTTCTCGCGAACGAGACGCTCAAGTGCAGGAAGACCGCGCTACCCAAGAACGAGAGCAAGAGAATCGCGCTGCTGAACGGGCTCAAGCAGAAGGCTCAAGCAGCCTAGGCACTGCTTAAAGCTCCGCCTCAAGACTTTCCTATTGTTTTTAGATACTTAGATGCTCAGCTAGCTGAGCTCAGGACTTCCACGTCCAACACACACTCTCGCCGTAAATCCCAATAACCTAAATAGCTGATTCTTTAGGGAATTGTGCCTAAACCATTTAATGCGAGAACAGGATGAAAAACTCCCCTCTAAATAGTCGTGCGCGCCGGAAGTATGTTACGGGCTTGTTGCCACTCCTACTCTTATTCCTCTTCATTCCCAACAGCGTCGGCTGTAAGGATGGTGGAAAAGAATTTCGTCGCGTTTTGCGCAGCGCCGCTCGTACTCCTTCAAAGAAAGCACCTGGCAAGAATGCGAAGAGCACAGAAAAAGTGGCTTCGCTCGCAAAGACAAACAAAGACGGAATTAAGATCTGCCCTAAGCAAGCACGTCTGATCGGCGCTCCCTATCCAAGAGGAATCTCTCAATGGTGCGCGGCCTCTTCAAAAGACGGCAAGGAAGTTCGGCATGGCGGTTACAGAAGATGGCATAAAAACGGAAATCTGAAGGTGAAAGCCAACTACTACCTTGGAAAGCATGACGGAAAAATCGAGACCTTTTTCAAGAGCGGCACTCCTAGAGAAGTTGTCAGCTACGACAAAGGAGTCAAGAATGGCGAATTCCGACAGTGGAACAAGGACGGTACGCAAAAGGTTAAAGGATTCTACAGCGCCGGATCCAAGCACGGCGACTTCGCCTGGTGGACGCGTGGCGGACAACTAAAAGAACAAGGTGGATTCGCAAACGATCTAAAAACAGGCGAGTGGGTATCATTCCACCGAAGCGGAAGCATCAAATCAAAATCTCGCTGGCTCGACGGTAGACTCAATGGACCGAGTGATACATTCGGCCGTGATGGCAACATCAGTAAGCGCGAAGTGTATGCGCTTAATCTCCCTGATGGTCGTTGGATCTCCTTTCATAGAAACGGTCGAAAGAAACAAGAAGGGACATTTAGTGAGGGCCAGAAACATGGACACTGGGTACAGTATGCCCGCGATGGCAGTATTCGAAAGACCACCATCTTTGATCGCGGCACGGTGATAGGACAACAAGACAGAGGTCGCAGCTCATCAAGACGGGCGAAAAAGCGAAGAAAAGGTGGCTTCGGCAAAGGCGATATACTTGGCGCCGAACCCCCGGTCACTACTAACCGAAACGCCAATGTTCTAGCTCCAAAAGTTCCCAGTAAAAAAACGCCTTCAAAAGTGGCGAACACTCGCAAGGGGTTTGGAGAGGAAGAAGAGGAAGCTAAAGAGACTGGCTGGGAACCCCTATAGGGGCAAGCGTTCCACAAGTTAAGATAAGCAAGAGGGGGGGCGTAAGGCTTTTTTCAAGCGCACCCGCTCAAACCACTGAGATACCTACATTTTTATTTTTGCCTTTCTTTACGAAGGGGCAGCTTTAGTTAAAAGCGCTATGATAGCATCAAGATGTCGGCGCTCTTGTATACAAGATCGTGGTTTGACTTTCGCGAAAACAAAGGTTGTTCCGTTGACGCTCGTCTCTGTCGTACGAGAAAGCATTTCGAGAAAGGGTGGTACTAATGCAATCGAACCTAGAGAAAAACAAACTAAGAAGTGGGGTGAATCCTGTCGAAGCGCGAGGTCGCTTAGCGAATCGCCTCGCGGATCTTCCAATGTTTGCCCCTATTCAGCTGAAGCAAATAGCGTTGAAACGTGTTTCGCTCGGCACTCCGATTTTTGATTTCGGCCTAGGCGATCCTTTCGGTCCGATCGCCTCGGATGTAAAGCAAGCAGCCCTATCTGCGATTCGCCGAGAGCGCACACGATATACCCATCCTTCAGGCTTAGAACATTTACGTTCGGCTATTCTTGCTTGGTTTGGCCTGGAAAAAGATTACACGGTCAATGATGTGGTTGTTTCCGCTGGTGTTGGGCACAGCCTGCTTAGCTTAATGCTGGCAATATGCGATGAATCTGACTGCATACTCATGCCACCGACGCTTGGCCCAAGTTATTCGTCATTGATACAAATTGCGGGAGCACGTCGGCATGTTATCACCTCCCCTAATGACGTCGAACAACAGTTCAAACTCCAGCCTGAGCGACTTGTAGAGGCACTGAACACGGAACCGCACGCACGCATGCTGGTCATCTCTAGTCCCTGCAATCCGACTGCTCAAGTATACTCCACTCAAGAACTCGATGCGCTGCTCCGAGTATGCGCTGACCACGGGGTCTATCTGGTTCTCGACCGCCGCTCCTGGAAAGTTTCATTTGAGCCTTACAAGTTCGAAGCACCAACGCTCGATGATGATATAAAACCCTGGCTTATTCATGTTGATAGCTTGAGCAATAATTTTGCGCAGAGTTCCGGATTTCGCGTGGGTTGGTGCGTTGCACCTCCAGACATAAGCGAAGCGCTCTCCATCATGCAAAGCCACTGTGGTGGTGGAGCTTCTACTCCCAGCCAATACGCTGCCGCTTGCGCGCTCGAGCAAGGGGTGGATGAAGATGAAATGCTTGAGCTTGAACACAAACGTTGGCTCTTTATCGAGGCAAGCCAGGCGATTCCACAGATTGCCATACTCCCAACTCAAGGAAGCTTTTTCTCTTTCTGGGACGTACGTTCAGTTCTTGCAGATTGGAGCGATAAAACTGGGATTACGAAGAACGCGGACGATTTCGCCGAATACCTCTTAGAGTCTTTCGGTATCGTTGTTCTTCCCGGCACTGCATTTCATTGTGAGGGGTTTATACGGCTTTCGTTTGCCGTCCCTGACGACACGATTCGCCGAGGAATTCCGCTGCTTCATGACGCCGTACTGGAACTCATCGATTCTCGAACCCAAAACCAGGCTCTATCTTAGGCCTCTACTTCTACTTCACGAAACTCGATTGTCTCTAAGACCTCAGCAAGACGAGCGCGACATCTCTCTGCGTGCTTTTGCATCATCAACGACAGCACCACAAGAAACCAAATCGAAGGATAATACAGCACGGACACAAAAAGTCCTGAGACCAAGACACCGGCCCAACAGGCGTTCAACCCAAGACTAAAGGCCGATATGTACTGAAGATGCCCTACTGAGCGTCTCAGTAAAGTACGGGTCGCCTGCCAGTCCACCTCTGCGCACGCGCTTGGAATAGATGGAACAGGCACATCACGCAACAGCTCTTTGTGAACAATCGACTTTTGATCAATATATTCTCGTATTCGAAAATCTACTTTCCGAATTCTCGGAATAAGCCGAATCATCTGTTTATCATTCCGCGAATTTCCGCGATAAGAAAGCCAAAGCGCAGTGCCTATTATAAGAACCCCAGCAATACCAAGATCCGCTAGCAACTGAAACAGGGTGCTGTGAATAGAACGCCCCGCGAGACTTCGATGGTAGTTAGACTTATTAATCTGTGGCTCAAACTCACCCATCCACGCGCGGGCATTGTTCATACCCGTTCCGAAAGCAATATGTGGAGGGTGGGCCCAGATATCGAACGCAATCATCCACGTCCGAGTTCGCTCATCAGCAGTTCCACCTTGTACGTCCTTAATTGTCGACATTTCATCCCAGTAATCCTGTGGAACGAAAAAGAAGCCTGCAATCAATGTCAGGCAGCCGAAGCCAATCATAATCAGCTTGGCACGAGACCTTAGAAACAAAAAACCAAGTAAGGCAATAAGGCCCAAGAAACCACCACGAGAAAGAGACACAACAATACCGGCGAGCATCAGCCCAACAGAGCCAATATAGAGCCAGCGTTCAGACTGAGAGCGAGCGTGGGAAAAGAGAAACAAGGGAAGACCTAGAAACCCAAGCAAGGCCAAGCAAAGATCGTTCTCGTCTCCCAAAAACGCCCCTGGCCCTCGACCGGCATGAGTCATTGAATAGATAGCTAAATAAGAGCCAATACAGGCGATAACCGTCGTAAGATTTTTGAACTGGCGCCCGGTTTGCACGAGGATTATCAAGGGAAAGAGATACAGAACAAACTGCGTCGCCACATCTCGAAACGTAAAGTAGGCATACGCGTTGTTATGCGCCAAGGGAACCCAAGCAGCACCGAGCACTAATAAGGCGAACATGGCTTTTACGATCATCGAACTTCGCCAAAGAGATCCCAAACGAGGAATCACCAACGGAAGCGAACAGAGGCTGAGGATGAGAGGGACGTACGTAAGACGTAGTATGCTTAGATCGTTCTG
>QIGM01000556.1 GCA_003230795.1 bacterium | reverse complement strand
AACCATTGCTCTAGTTCGTTGCGCCATTCGTATTCGAATTTGACGGAAATTCTATTATCGCTGAAGCTCCAAAGTTATTTCTTCAGCCTGTCCTCCCTCGTCCTACATCTCTGTCAAGAACACCACTCGCGAAGCGCTTACGACATGATTAAGTATGAATTGAATCAGTTCACCCAACCTTCTTAAAATCCTGAGATCTCTCGCTCTGGGCACCAACGATTTCAATAATTTACTGCGGAAGGATATCTCTAAGCTCTTAGTGTTTCAAAATCAGGGTCATCAGCTTGAGCAAGTTCGTGGCTGCTCTGGAGGTTCGTCCATAGTTCTGGTGTTGTGCCAAGGGCACGGGCAAGCTTTTTTGCCATCGACGCTGAAATACCACGGCGTCCATTACAGATGACGTTGATTACGCCAGGCTCGACACCAATATGCTCAGCAAGCATTGACTGAGAAACTCCACGTTCTTCCAACTCCTCTTTCAGGAAATCTCCAGGATGTATTGAGTTTTTTAACATTATGGCACCTCAGTGATAATCAACGATTTCCACATCATGGGCATTATTGTCGATCCATTTAAAACAAACTCGAGACTGGTCGTTAATTCTAATACTGAATTGACCAGCTCGGTCTCGCTTTAGTTTTTCCAAATGTAGGCTTCTCCACTCTTTCAAATCTTTTAGCAGTACCGCGTTATCAAGAAACACAAGCCTCCTGTATGCTACTAGATGAATTTCCTTTGGCAGGAGCTTCAGTGCTTTCTTTGAAGCAGTCTGGCTTCCGATATCTTCGGTTGCCGTGTTCTTGAAGCTCTTTATCGCCATGTGTTGAGACTACTATATAACTATGCAGTATAGCAATACATAATTGCAAATTGTTTCTTTCCTTGGATCTTGGTTCATTCTCATTCTGTTCTCAGTGAGATTTTGTGCTTATAACTAATTGGAAAGATTGGGTAATCAGTTCACGGTACATCGACATCACAAGGCTTTTAATGCGAAATTCGAAGTATAGTATCAATTCAGGAGGGGGATGGTAGGTAATCATCTAAAATTACTACATAAAATAAAATAACCAACGGCATCGCATATTTTATTACTTTTCCTTTGGTTGCGTCGCATAATTTAAGAATGAAATACAAGCGTCTACTTTCATTGAATACACTACTGGAGAAAAAATCTTTTTTTCTTCTTGGTCCACGCTCGACTGGTAAGAGCTACCTAATCGATGAACAGCTTAGTGAGCATGCCTGCATTATCGATCTACTAGATAGCGAATATTACTTTCGCTTAAGTGAATCACCTTCACTATTGGAAGCAATTGTAAAAGAAAACGATAAACAAATTGTCGTTATTGATGAAATTCAAAAACTACCCTTCCGATAATCCTAAGGAAGAACTCAATGCATATATATCACTGTATCTTCGAGAAGAGATCATGTTGGAAGGTATTACAAGAGATCTTCCTCGCTTTAGTAGACTTCTCAAAACAGCCGCTCTTTCAAATGCACAAACTATAAACTTCACTAAACTTGCATCTGACGTTGGTTGCGCTCCCTCTACTGCTATTGAACATTTTCGAATACTTGAAGACACCTTAGTTGGATTTTTTGTAGAGCCATGGGGCCAATCTCGTAAAAGAAAAGAAATAGCTAGCGCAAAGTTTTATCTATTTGATACCGGAGTATGTGCCGCACTTGCTGGAACTCAATCTATTGATAGAAACTCAGATTTATTTGGCCGAGCGTTTGAGCATTTTATTGCCATGGAAATCAGAGCAGCCCTTAGCTACAAACGAGTCTCAGACCAATTAACCTTCTGGCGAACCCGAGATAAACGAGAAGTTGATTTTGTTATTTCAAATAAGTTAGCAGTTGAAGTTAAAGCGTCTCAAAAAATCTCAAAACGTGAGGCTTCAGGATTAATAGCAATACAAGAAGAGCAAAAAATTAATCACCGCTGCCTCGTCTCTTTCGACCCTCTTGCCAGAAAAGAAGAGGGAGTTCGATTTCTTCCATGGAAACAATTCCTCGATGAACTTTGGCAAGGAGTATATTTTTAATATACTCAGAGATCTAGAGAATCGATGGAATTCTGCTATTTGGTCCGCTTATTTTAGTTCGCCGTGCGCCGAAAAATACGTCGATAATCAATTTCGCCAGTGATATGCTTGCCGCCATAATCTATTGATCTACTTAGAATCAACTAGGCAAATTATGAAAATTGGCGCGCTTGGACATATTCGTAATCCACTATTACGTCTTTCCCTTCTTATCTTGTTCCTCCCGACTATCACATTGTCAGAGCCTCTCTCTCTTTCTGGCACATTGTCAGAGCCTCCCTCTCCTTCTGGCACATTGTCAGAGCCGCCCTCTCTTTCTGGCTTGCCGTCTGATCTTAAACCTTGGGTTGAGTGGGTCACAGAGCGCCATCCTGAATGGCGATGTGCGTGGACCGGGTCTGCGCATCAGTGTGTTTGGCCGGGCAAGTTGAAGTATGTGCTCGCTAAGACTGGAGCCGATATTTCTCTAAATGTTGAACTTCAAGATAAGAGCACTGTGCCCTTGCCGATGAGTACTGGCTTGCGGCCTCATGAAATTAAAGTGTTTAACACTGCCGGTGTGCAGATTGATGCGCCGTTTAGTCTGGAGAAAACTAAGCTCTCCGTAATGCTTCCAGCGGGGCGCTACCGCATTGAGGCCAAAGTGTTGTGGGACAAGGTTCCCACGACACTGCCCTTGCCAGAGGAGTACGGCTTACTTGAAATTGACGCCTCGGCTCTCAAGGGAGCAGTAAGTCCGGAACGTCGTAAAGGGAGTATCTGGTTACAGCGCAAGGAATCGAGGTCGGCAACTGATAGTTTACGGCTCAAGGTCTTTCGTGCCTTGCGTGATGGTTCTCCGTTTCATGTTGAAACGCTTATATCGTTAAGTGTTTCCGGAAGTGGTCGTCCACTTAATCTTGGAGCTATCCTTCCATCCAATGCGGTGCCAATCGCGATTAGCTCACCTCTGCCATCGCAACTCTCTCCATCCGGAAATCTGGCTCTGCAACTTCGTCCCGGACAGCATAACGTTCGAATCGTTTCAGTGTTACAACAGCCTTTTGATGCTTTGCAGTTACCGAAGCCTACAGAGGAGAGCTGGCCGGCTGAAGAGACACTCTCATTTTTTGGGGATCAGAGTTTTCGTACGATTGAATTACAAGGAGGTCGAGCGGTGCATGCCGCCTCTACTGAGCTGCCCCCAGAGTGGCGCTCCGGCGCAAGTTACGTCGTCGATTCTGGCGCTTCGCTAACGCTTAAAGAGTTACGACGGGGCATGCAGACGCCACCACCGAATACTTTGCAACTTTACCGTGAGCTGTGGGTTGACCTTGATGGCTCGGGAATGACGGCAAAAGATAGAATCAGCGGTACACTGACCAAAGGCTTTCGTCTAGACGCGAGTGAGCAAACCCTCTTGGGTCGTGCCACGGTAGATAATGCACCTGCGCTTATCACGAAGAATCCAGATACAAGTCGCTGGGGGATTGAATTACGGAATACCAACGTGAACCTTGAGGCCGTTTCTCGCTACGAGCAGTCAGGAGTGCTACCTGCTGTTGGTTGGAATACTCGCGCGGATTCTCTTAGCGGCTTGCTGCATCTACCGCCGTCTTGGAAGTTACTCTATCTCGGCGGAGCTTCCAGTGTGCAAGGGGCCTGGCTGGATTCTTGGTCCTTGCTGCAAGTTTTTATGTCCTTTCTTGTCGTTGCCGCGAGCTATAAGCTGTTGAGCCCAATGATTGCCGCGCTTGCTGCCATGTCCATGGTATTCAATCATGGAGAGTTCCTTGCCCCTCAAATGTTGTTTATGCATCTCCTGCTCTTGGTGGCTTGGCGAGGAGCGCTGCGCGATCAGGAGTCGCTTTGGTATTTGGCTTGTAAGGTGCTGCTTTACGCAACATTTGCGGTGTTAACGATCGAAGGATTTGCCTTTGCGAAACTTCAATTTACGCAGATGCTATTCCCCCAATTGCAAGCAGGGACGCGTTATCGCTCCTTTATGCAGGAACTTTACATGAGTATAGAGACGGCACCGCTCGTATGGCCGATCATTCTGTTCTACATCGGCTTAGGAATCTCATGGATTGTAAAGATGTTTCGACTCTCCGGTGTGCGTGATCGAATCATAAAGACGATTCAATTCGCTGCGATTGGCTTGATCAGTGTGCCGCTTGTAACCGCGCTGTTTGCACTTCAGTTTACCGTCGGCTCTGCGCCATCGATGTCTATGAACTCGGCGCCTGGTAGAAACTTGTCTCGCTCTTTACCAATGGAGCGCTACGCCGGGAAGGTATCTAAGATGAAGAGTAGTCTTGAAATGATGGAAGATGCTGGGAGCGTGCGTGGGCGGGATCGCGATGAAGACAAGGGGCAAGAGACCAAAACGCTCGCGAGTGGTCCGGCCGTGCCGAATTGGAGTTGGCGATCCCATTCTTTCTCTCTTGATGGGCCGGTGTCGCAAGATACAGAGCTATCGTTCTGGATACTGAAGGCGGGTGCGATGCGTCTAATCTCTGGCGCACGAGTGTTGTTAATTCTCAGCCTGCTCTTTTTGATTTTTAAGAAAATCTGGAATGAGCCACTCGATTTACTTGCTTTGGCGCAGAAAGGTGCCTTGCCGTTAAGTAGCGTGGCTGCGCTGGGCGTGCTTGCCTTCACGATGTCACCGCTGCAGGCTCGGGCTGATATTCCAGATGCCTCGTTGTTACAGGAGTTAGAAAAGCGAATTGATCAAAAGCGATGTCGACGCAAGGATTGCAGTAGTATCGAGAAGATCAAATTGTCGATTAAGGAGAAACGTTTCTTTGTAACTGTTACGACACAAAGCGAAGGCTCTGGCGTAGTTGTGACACCCGGACCTATTGAAGTCCTGCGGGCAGAAAACGCAACTCGAAACGGTGAAACTTACTCATCAGTGCGTCGTGGAGCAAAGGGCTTTCTTCAAGTCAGGACCAACGGAGGTCGAGAAAGTTTTGTGGTGACTGGTGCGGTCCCCCAGTCGAATGCTTTCTCATTGAAGGTCCCGCAAGCTGCACTGCTCTTTGAGGTAGACGCGCC